>JAXDBM010000046.1:0-42778 GCA_034678725.1 Syntrophales bacterium
AGCCGTCTTTCAAGACGATTGAAAATACCACACCCTGACGGGGATGCCAATAGGGAAGGAAACGCAGATCAGGCGCCTCCGGCTGATAGGACCGGTACAACTCGTAGGTCTGTTCCAGGTCCCGTGATGCGGCAAGCTGCACCCAGTATCTGCCGGCCGGAAGAGCGCCGACCGGTGAGGGCAGCGCCGGCAGATGGATGGCCTCGCCCGCCTTCACCCGGCCGAGGTTCCGGATTTGCGGGTTGGCGAGGGCCACGGACTCCCAAACGCTCCCGTTGGCCGTTCCGTAAACATCGGCGAGCATCCTCCAGATGGCCCTTCCGTCTTTCAGGATCAGTTTGCCCAGCAGGGCAGGCTGCGGCTGCACGGGTGTTTCCGCCGCGGCCGCAGCCCGATTCGGATCTTCCGGCCGGGACGCCTCCGGCTGCTGAACGGTGCCGGTCTGAACCGGCCAGCTGATTGCGAAAACGAGTGCGGCGATGAAGGCGGTCGCAACTGCCGGCGCCCATCCATACCGCCAGGAACCGGACGGCTTGCCCGTGGACGCCATCCGGCGGGCGCAGGAACGGACCAGGAACCATCCCGCCCGGGTCCGGTTCTGGATGATCAGCGACAGGATGACCTGGTGGCAGAGGGTGATGATCTTCCGCGGGTAACCGCCCGTCGCGCGGTACACGGCCAGCAGTCCGAGGCCGGAAAACAGCTCCGGGACGCTCCCCGGTTCGCCGGCTCGAGCAATGCGGAAACGGATCATCTCCCGGGTTTCCTGAAGATTCAGCGGTTCCAGGGTGTAGAGCAGGTTCACTCGGTCGGCGAAGTTTTCGATCCGGTCCAGCGTCTGCCGGAATTCCCTCTGGGCGAAGATGACGATCTGCAGGAGCTTGTTTTCGTTGGTTTCGTAATTGAGAAACTCCCGCAGGATCTCCAGACAGAAGTCGGGCAGGTTCTGCCCCTCGTCGATGATGAGTGCGACGATCTTCTTTTCGTCGACTCCCCGGTTGAGAAGATGATCCTTGATGCTTTCCTTGAGCTGCCACTCGCTGGTTTTCGCTTCGGCCGCCGCCCTTCTTTTTTGCCTGGCCGGGATGCCGAAGCCGAGGGCCACCGCCGTCAGGAATTCCGCCGGAGAGGTGAAGGCCGGGTCCATCAGCAAGTGCGTTTCCACGGCGTCCGACGCCGTGTCCGCTTCCGCGAAGGCGGTGATCAGGCGGCGGCACAGCGTGGTCTTGCCCGTACCGACATCCCCCAGGACCACGTTGAGCCCCCGGCGGAGGCGGATGGCCAGCTCAAGCTGCTGCAGGCAGCGGATGTGCTTGGGGGACTGGTAGAAGAATTCGGGCTCGGGGGAGTTGGAAAAGGGCTCCCGGATCAGGTTCAGAATTTTGAAGTATTCCATGCCTCACATCAATTCCTGCGCTCCGGCGTTTCCCTCGAGGGTCTCTGGGCATCCAGCCTGTCCATTGAGGAAGGGGCGGCGACCATTCCCTGCGGCGGCAGGATGGTGGGGGTGATGAAGATCAGGACCTCTTCCATGGACTCGCTGGTCCCGAGCGTTTTGAAGAGCCACCCCAGCCCGGGGATGCTCTTCAGCCAGGGGATGCCCGATTCCGTGCCGCCCGTGCGCTGCTTGGTCAATCCGGAGATCACGATGGTCTCGCCGTCCTGGACGATCAGGGTGGTCTTCGTTTCCTTCTTGATGATGTAGGGGTTGCCCAGGACGTTCCGGGTGTTGTCCACCTCGTTCTTTTTGACGAGAATGTCCATTTTCAGGTTTTTCTCGCCGATGACGTGCGGTTTGATCTCCAGCCGGAGCACGGCGTCCTCGAACTTGACATCCTGCGTGATTCCGGTGGTCGAGGTGGCGGTGGACACGTAGGGGACCCGCTCACCGTTTTCCGTGTAGGCTGTCTGGTTGTCCAGGGTCGTGATGGAGGGGCTGGAGAGGATGTTGATCTTGTTGTCCTGCTGGAGGGCGCTCAACTGCAGTTCCAGGACGTTGCCGCCGATGGTCCCGAAAATGAGGCCGAGCGATCCCGGCACGGCTGTCCCGATCGCGGCCGCCGGCATGTTGACGCCATAGCCCTGCCCGGCAATTCCTTTGTCACCCTCGGCGGTCGGCGTGTAGGCCCCCGCGAAGGGGCTGTAGGGGCCGACGCCGGTCGTTCCGGCTGCGCCGGTGGCGGTGCCGGCGGTCGTGCCTCCCGGCGTCACGTAGAGCGTGTCTCGGCCGACGCGTCGGCCGTACATCCCCCCCCACTGGACGCCCAGGTTCCGCGCTGTGTCTTTCGTCGCCTCCACGATATTGGCCTTGATCAGGATCTGGTGGGTGGGCTTGTCGATCTTCTCGATGATGGGAAGCATCTCCTCCAGATCCTGCCGAATGGCGGAGATGATGAGGGAGTTGCTGTGCTCGTCCACTTTGATCGCCCCCTTGGGCTTGCCGTCCTTGTCCTTGGTCAGCATGTCCTTGAGGTTGTCCATGATCTTTTTGGGGTCTCCGTACTCGATCGGTATGACCACCGGGGGCAGCGGGTCTTCCATCCACTTCGTATTCATCTCGAGGGTCCTGCGCTTCAGGTCCCGGTCCTGGTCTTCCAGGGACATGACCCGGATGATGCCTCCGTCCCAGGGCTTCGGTTCATAGGTCAGCCCCTGGTTCCGCAGGATGCTGGTGAAGGCCTGGTCCCAGGGGACGGCGCGGAAATCGACGCTGATCTCGCCCTTGACCTCGTTCTTGACCAGGATGTTGAGCCCGGCGGCCAGGGCCAGCGACCGAAGCACCGCCTTCACGTCGGCCTGGCGCATCTTGAGGCTCACCTCGTTTTTGGGAAGCGGCCGGATGGCGACGGCAGGCTTGCCCGCCGTTTCCCCCGGGCCGATTTTCGCGATCACATCCCGGACATCGGAGCTCGGCGGCCTGCCCGTGGGGGAATGGCCCCGGGATGTCTCTTCCATGGTCTGCCATTTCTCGAAGAAGGGTTCCTTCTTCAGGGTTGTGCCGCCGGAGCAGCCCGCGGCGAGCCAGGCCCCGAGCAGGACCGCCGCGAAGCGGCACAAGAGGGTTCCGAGTCTCCTGCGATTCAAGGTTTTTCCTCCATCGGTTTTACTCCTGCAGGGGAATATCAAAAGTCCGCCGGGTCTCCCGGTTGTACACGCTGATCCGCGCCGGCGTGATGGCTTTGAGCACATAGCCTTCGACTTCCAGCGCGTCCCCCGTTCCGTACTCGTTCCCGTTGATGACGGCGATTCGCTTCCCTCCGCCTTCGACGAAGCCCGTGTAGTTGAACTGCGCTTTCGGGGCGCCGGGGGCGGACACCCCCGGACCATGCGCCGGTTCTTTGGCGGGCGCCCATTCCGCATAGGTTCTTCTTTCATAAAAGGGATCTTTTGTCCACGGTGCTTCTGCCCGCTTGATCATGTGGGCGTCCACCGGTGATGGGCTTTGTTTCACGACGGAAGCGGTCATTTCGGTGATGAACGCGCTCAGGTCGGCGGACGCCTTCGCCGGATCGGCAGCAATCGGTTTTTTTCGCCCGGCGGACAGAAAATCGTATGCCCCGTAGAGAATCACGAGGACCAAAATGCCTAAAATGATGATCTGTCTGGTTGTCAACTTGGGCATGTTGTCGTCCATTCAATATCCGTGCGCATCAAGTCGAACCGGATCATCCCGCCTGGCCCAGGGCCAGCCGAACAGTCACCCGGAATTCCATGATGTCCGGATTCTGGCGGATCTCGATCTCATCGACACGATCGAAGTAGGGCAGCTCGCCGAGGCCGATGAGAAACCTGCGGAAGTTCAGGAAATCCCCCTGGGCCGAGACGCGCACGAGCAGGAACGGAGAGTTGCCCGTCAGCGAAGTCACGTCCGGGGACACCGAGAAGATTTCCAGGCCCGCCTTCTGTCCGATCCGCCTGAATACGGCCGGCGCTGTGCCGATCAGGTCGGGGGGGAGCTTTCCCTTGTCCGGCGTGGGCAGGACCGCGGCCGGTGCAAGGCGGCCCTTTGCCTTGAGCGTCTGGTAGAGGGGCAGGAGACTCTTCTGCTCCTCCACCTGGAGCTGGGCATCCCGGATCTGCCGGTCCAGGCCGGACATGGACCCGTACAGGGGCAGGACGACGGCCAGGAGGAAGAGCAGCAGGCTGCCCCAGCAGGCCATGTGGAAGACGACCGTTCGACCTGGGATGTTGATGCTTTTCAGGTTATCGAACATGAATTGTTTCGTTTTCAAATGTCACGGGTACGGTATGACCACTGCCGCCGTATAGGTATTTCCACCGGCCGTCATGCTGGCTTTGACGGCGTTGGCGCTCCCCGCTGCCGCCCCGCTGTTTCCTATAAAAACCGTCGTGGCATTGCCGTTGCGGTCGGTAACGGCGGTTGCCGGAGACACTGTTTCCGCACCGCCAGCGCCGTTCACGCTGAAGGTGACTGCCACACCACTGACTGCCGCCTCCGTATTGCTGGTCCGCACCTTCGCCGTGATGATGCTGAGGCCGCCGGCGCTGACGGAGGCCGGGTTGGCGGCCACCGAAATGGCCAGAGGCTCAGCAGTCTCAACAGGCTCCTCCGCGACCCCCGTCCTCGTGATCACGACGGATCGACTGGACCCGTTGGCGAGGCGCGCCTCGACCGTGTCGGAGACGGTCTGGTCGGGGGACGCGCTCCCCGGCGTGTAGACCGTCGTGGCCTTGCCCAAGCCGTCGGTGACGGCGCTGTACGCGGTCAGCGAGGGCGAGCCCGAATTCGCCACCGGGATGGAGAAGAACACCATCGCGCCGCTGATCGGCTTGTCACCGCTGTCGGTGACGGAAACGGTGACGACGCTGCTCTGATTCGCCGCCACTTCGGACGGTTCCGCTTTCATCTCCGCGATGCCGCTTCCGGCTCGCGTGATCACGACGACGGCGCCGGCGCCGTTGGGCAGGCTCGCCTGAATGGTGTCGGATATCTCGGCTCCCGGCGCGTTCCAGCCCGCCGTGTAGACCGCCCTGGCCTGGTTCTGCCCGTCCACCCGGTTGTTCACGGCCCGAAGCGTCCCCCCCGAGTTGTTCGTCCGGAAGGTAAACGTCACGGAACGCTCGATCGCCGGGTTTTCGTTGAACCGCGCGACCGTTGCCGTGATGACGCTTTCCTGGCCGGGGCCCACGGTTTCGGGCTCCGCCTTGACGGTAATGCTGTCCGTTCCCAGGGGGTCCCCGCTGGTCTCGCCGCCGCCGCAGGCCGAAAGGGCCAGCGCCGCGATCAACAGCACGAACATTCTCATATGCTTGCGCATGGACGACTCTCCTTCATGCAAAAATATACATCCATGTCCGGCGCACCGATCAGGCCGACGCGATCTTTAGGCTGATCGTAAAGTGCAGGACATCCCGCTTCCGGGCCCGCTCGACGCTGTTCTTCTGCACCGTGATCTGGCGGAAGAGCGGCGAAGCCTGAAGTCTGGTGATGTAGCCGGCCAGCGATGCGTCCAGGGACTGGCGGCTGCCAAGGACGATTCCCTCCACGACGACGCTGCCCGCCTTTCCGGCCTGCGGCGGCTCTCCCGGTGCCGCTTTGACGGCATCCTTCCTTTCTCTCTGAACGGTCTCTTCGGGAGTTGATCCGGTCTTGTCCGTCCGGGCCGGAGCAAGGTCGGCCTTCAGGGTCAACAGCCGGATATCATTTGGCGTCAGGGCCGACAATTCGCCGATGACGGCCATGCTGCGGTACCTTTCGCTGTAGGCCCCAGGGGAATACCGCCGCTGCCCGGCCTGCGCGGCGATCTGCATGACATCGTTCCGGCTGATGCGCGGCTGGTATTGGGCCAGCTCCCTTTGCAGGCGGCTGATCTCGGCCTTTTTGACGCTGATCATGCCCAGCTCGTACAGGAAAAACCCGGCGGCTGCCGCGGCCAGTAAGGCGAAGGCCGCGAATGAGGCAAGACCGGCCCGCTTGCGGACGGCCAGCCGCTCCCTGTCCTTGTAGGTAAACAGGAGGTTCGGTGTCCGGTTCCTGTCGGACAGGGCCATTCCCAGGGCCGGCGCGAGCGTGACCCGCTCGGAAAGGCTCTCTCCCCGGAACTGCGCGCTGATCCCGGGCAGCGCGGGATCGAACGGATTCAGGAGCTCGCTCTCGATTCCGAGCTGTTCGCCCATATAGGCGGTCAGGGGCGGGTAGATGCTCATGGCGCTGGAAACGAAGATCTTGCCGACCCTGGAGGGATTGACGTTCGCCTCATAATACTCGAAGGTCCGGTCGATCTGCCTGACAAGCCGCTGCATCACGGGCAGGATGATCCGGTGCTTGTCCTCCTGCGTGAGATGATATCCCGCATCCTGCCCGGTCAGGGGCTCCCCATCGGGGCTGAGGCTGAACAGGACCTTTCTGGCTTGCTCCGGGCTGACGACCGCCTGTTTTTCACCGGTTTCCTCTTCGGTGCGGCGGTTCTGTTCGAGGAGGGCATCCAGGACGGACTCGACCATGCTGTTGATTCCGGCCTTGATGCCGCGGGTCATGGCCAGGTTCCCTTTGGAATAAATGTCGATGCGGGAAAAATCGTTGCCGATGAACAGGCTCGCGACGGTGCCGGCGGGCGTCGGCATCCATTCCGCGCGGAACAGGTTCTGCACCGCAAAGGGAACGATGGAGATGCCGGCCAGGGGGAAACCCGCCTTCAGGAAGAGATTCTTCAGCTCCTCGACTTCCCGGCGCGGCGCCGTGCAGGCCATGACCAGCCATTTGGGCACGTCCTGCTCGACGACCTCTTCCAGGACCTCGAAATCGAGCAGGGTCTCCTTCTCGTTGAAAGGGGCTTCTTTTTTAACAGACCAGAAAACGACGTTTTCGATTTCGCTTTTTGCGACTTTCGGAATGCGGATGTGGCGGACGCTGGCGTTCGCCGCGCTCATGACGGCCCAGGTGTCGATTCGCTGATGGGACCCGCAGAAGCGGGAGAGTTCGTTTTTCAAAAGATTGGGGAAGGCGGGCGTTCCCCTGCGGTTCCACGGGTGCAGCGGAAGGGTATAATACTCGAGCATCTGCCGCCTGTTGTCGGCGATTCTGACCGTTTTGACCAGACGAAGGGCGTCGTGGCTGATATCGACGCCCACCGTGACGGCTTTCATGATGCCGACCTTCCGCGGGAAGGCAGTCCTGATTTTTTTTGGCGGTGGGGGGAAAGGTGCGTGATCGGCCGGAACCGCGGGCGGGGGTTCCGGCTTTTTTTTCCGAATGAGATCCAGGAGCTTTTCCGTCGATGTAATGTCGTTCATGCGGGCCAAGGCATCACTCCCGATGTCTCCGCGGCCGGAAAGCGTGGAATTTCAGTTTTCATGAATTCCTTTCAAGATGAAATACTTATATCATACTTGGCCAGGATCAATCAAATCATTTCTGAATACGGCGATGCTGCTGATTCCGTATGCGGGTCATTGTGGGAAAGCGCAGGAAAAGGGATGGCCGGCCGAGGGGGAACGGCGGCACGGGATCCATTCTCCGGTTGTGATGTGTCTTGAAGGCGTGCTATTCTTAAGAAGATTAGGAGGAACGGAGTTCGAATGAATCCTCAGCGGGCAAGACTGATCACGAATGGCCGGGAGTGCACGGGGCCGGTTGTCTACTGGATGAGCCGGGACCAGCGGCTGCGGGACAACTGGGCATTGATCTTCGCGATGCAGGCCGCGCAGGAGAGAAAGTCGCCGCTGCTGGTTGTGTTCTGTTTGGTTCCGCGGTTTCTGAACGCGTCGGGCCGCGCTTACGGGTTCATGCTTCGGGGACTGCGGGAGCTTGAAGCCGGGCTGCTTGAACGGGGCGTCCCCTTTCACCTGGTCTCAGGCGAGCCCGGCAAAGCCGTTCCTCAATTCGTTGCGGAGCAACGTGCCGGAATCCTGGTCACGGATTTCGACCCGCTCCGGGTCAAACGGCAATGGAAGCAGGGCGTGTCGCGGCGCATCGATGTCCCTTTCCACGAGGTGGATGCCCACAACATCGTTCCCTGCTGGCTGGCCTCGCCGAAACAGGAGTTTGCCGCCCGGACGCTGCGCATCAAGGTTGGCCGCGTGCTGGAAGATTTCCTGGACGACTTTCCCATGTGGGATCGTTCCCTCGTCCGGCAAGGCGGCCACAAGGATATCGACTGGGCAATGGCGGAGAAATCGGTTGGGACCGTTCCGGACGCCGTCCCCGCAGCGGGGTTCGCGTCGGGGGAAGATGCCGCCCACGCAGCCCTTCGGCGATTCCTGAAGGACAGATTGCCGCACTACCACCTGAAAAGGAACGATCCGCTGCAGGACGGACAGTCGGGGCTGTCCCCCTATCTTCATTTCGGTCAGCTCGCCGCGCAGCGGGTGGCCCTGGACGTCCGGCAGGCCCAGGCCCCGGCGGAGGCGAAGGAAGCCTTTCTGGAGGAACTGATCGTCCGGCGGGAGCTGTCCGACAACTTCTGCTATTACAACCCCGATTACGACGGGGCCGGCGGATTTCCCGCCTGGGCGCAGAATACGCTGAACGATCACCGGGGCGACGTCCGGACCTACCGGTACGCGCTGCCGCAGTTCGAGGCCGCCGCCACGCACGACGCCCTCTGGAACGCCGCCCAGACGGAGATGGTCCGGACCGGAAAAATGCACGGCTACCTGCGGATGTACTGGGCCAAGAAAATCCTGGAATGGTCCGAAACTCCGGAAGAGGCGCTGCGGATCGCCGTTCATCTCAACGACAAGTACGAGCTGGACGGCCGGGATCCCAACGGGTATGCCGGCTGCGCCTGGTCCATCGGCGGCGTCCACGACCGCGCCTGGCCGACGCGCCCGGTCTTCGGGAAGATCCGCTACATGAACGAGCGGGGCTGCCGGTCGAAATTCGACGTGGATGCCTATATCGAAAAAGTCAGGGGCATGGCCCCGTGATCGCGGGGGTCCGCTGAGCGGTTTTGGACTCCCCGGGCGGAGGCAAAAGATGCCGGCAAAAAAAATTCTCGTCGTCGACGATGAAAAAGACATCGTCGACCTGGTCTCCTACAATCTCGAGCGGGAAGGGTTCGCCGTGGTCCGCGCCTTCGACGGGCAGGCGGCCTGGGATAAAGTCCGGGCGGAAAAGCCGGACCTGGTGGTTCTCGACCTGATGCTTCCCGGTATGTCCGGCCTTGAAATCTGCAAGCGGATCCGCGGCGACGCCATGACCCGGAATCTGCCCGTCATCATGCTGACGGCCAGGACCGATCCGGTGGACATCGTGCTCGGGCTGGAGCTGGGCGCGGATGATTACGTCACCAAGCCGTTCGGCGTCCGCGAACTCGTCGCCCGGGTTCGCGCCGTCCTGCGCAGGCAGGAGCGGGAGCTTTCCGACACGGATTCGCCCGGCACTTTCACCTTTCGGGGGCTGCACATCGACTTCGATTCCTGCACGGTCACGGTGAACAGGAAGAAGGTTGAACTCAGTGCCCGCGAGTTCAGGCTCCTTCAGTTTCTGGCCGGGCGCCCGGGGCGGGTCTACAGCCGGGACCAGCTTCTCGACCGGGTCTGGGGCGATGAGGCCTTCGTCGAGCCGCGAACGGTGGATGTCCACGTCAGCCGCCTGCGGGCCGCCATCGAACCGGACAAGGAAAACCCGAGATATGTCCTGACGGTTCGGGGCATGGGCTACAAGTTCGCCGATTCCGATTAGCCCGTTCATTTCACGAAATCTTCATCGATCCGTCATCGAACGGTAACAATTCTCCAGTATGTTCCTGCTGTCGAAAGTCCCGGTGCGGCCTTTGCCGGAAGGCTCTTCCGGGCAGCATAAAAAAAGCGTCGTACCGGTTGAATTTCACAAAGGAGGATGGAAAGAACATGGCAAGGAATTTGAAGCTCCTCTTGGGGGCATTGGCGGTTCTGCTGGTCGGAGCCGGGACGGTCTTCGCGGAAAGCATCGTGATCAAGGGCTCCACCACGGTCCTCCCGGTCGCCCAGGCGGCGCTTGAAGCCTACATGAAGGCCAATCCCGGCGTCAATATTTCCCTTTCCGGCGGCGGTTCCGGAGAAGGCATCAAGGCGCTGATCGACAAGTCGGCAAACATTGCCAATTCATCCCGGGAGATCAAGGGCAATGAAGTCGAACTGGCAAAATCAAAGGGTGTGAATCCGGTGGAAACGATCGTTGCCGTCGATGCGATCGTTCCGATCGTGAACCCGAGGAACAAGGTCGCGAACCTGACCATCGACCAGTTGAGCCAGATCTATCAGGGCAAGATCACGAACTGGAAAGAGGTGGGCGGCGACAACCTCCAGATCGTGGTCGTCTCCCGGGACAGCAGTTCCGGCACTTTCGAGGCCTGGTCGGAGATGGTCCTTCACAAGGCCAAGGTGGCGCCCCGGGCGCAGATGCAGGCATCCAACGGCGCCATTGTCCAGGCGGTTTCGAAAAACCGTTACGCCATCGGCTACATCGGTTTGGGATATGTCAACAAGGCCGTCAAGCCCCTGACCGTCAACGGCGTCCAGGCCACGGCCAGGACGGCGATTTCCAAGGAATTCCCCATTGCCCGGCCCCTGTATATGTACACCAACGGCCAGCCGGCCGGCGTGACGGCGAAGTTCATCCGATTCATCCTGAGTCCTGCCGGGCAGGACCTGGTTGCCAAGGCCGGTTACGTTCCTCTGGACGGAGCGGCGGACCGGTCCAAGAAGAAGGGCAAGTAATCATCAGACCGGTTTCTTGAATGGAGAGGGGTTGGTGCCCTTCTCCATTCAAGTTGGCGGGTCATCCATTTGAGAAATCCGGACGGCGGCCTGTGAACAGACACTCCATCGAACGCATCATCAGGAATGTTTTGGCCTTCTTTGCCTTCCTTTCCGTGCTCATCCTGGCGCTCATCGTTTTTTTCCTGTTTCAGGAAGGGGTCCCCCTTTTCAGACAGGTCTCGGTGTTCGACTTTGTCTTCGGCATGCACTGGTATCCGACCTATGACCCGCCGGAGTACGGGATCTGGCCGCTGATCGTCGGCTCGCTGCTGGTCACGCTGTTTTCCTGCCTGATCGCGGTCCCGCTGGGCGTTCTGTCGGCAATTTACATTGCCGAGATCGCGCCGCCGTCGATCAAGGAGGTCCTGAAGGCCGTGATCGAGCTTCTTGCCGGGCTGCCCTCCGTCGTGCTCGGTTTCTTCGGCATGGTCATCATCGCCCCCTGGATGCAGGAAACCTTCGATCTTCCGACGGGCCTGAACATCGTCAACGCCTCGGTCATGCTGGCGATCATGGCGATTCCGACCATCTCCAGCATCTCGGAGGATGCGATTTACGCCGTTCCCCGGGAGTTCAAAGAGGCCTCCTACGCCCTCGGGGCAACGCAATTCGAGACGATTGTCAAGGTTGTCATTCCGGCGGCGCTTTCCGGCATTTCCACCGCGGTCATCCTGGGGATGTCGCGGGCGATCGGAGAGACCATGGTCGTCCTGATGGTCGCCGGCGGCGCGGCGGCCATTCCGGAGAGCCTCTTCGATTCGGTCCGTCCCATGCCGGCCAGCATTGCCGCGGAGATGGGCGAGGCGCCGTTTCGAAGCGGCCACTATCACGCCCTGTTCGCGACGGGTATCATCCTCTTTTTCATGACGCTGGCCTTCAATCTGATCGCGGATTACATTTCGAACCGGTTCAAGGAAGTGGGATCGGGGACCCTTTGATGGCGGCACAGGCGAACATGCGGTGGCGGTATCTGAAGCAGACCTTCTTCTTCGGCCTGGTGCGTCTGTCCCAGCTCGTCATCAGCCTTGCCCTGTTGGGGATCCTGGGCTATGTCTTTTTCCACGGCTTTCGGGCCGTGACCTGGGATTTTCTGACGTTGCCGCCCACCGATTCCATGACCCGCGGAGGAATCATGCCGGCCATTGTCGGCACGCTTTATCTGACGGCGGGGGCGATAGCCGTCGCCCTGCCCTTGGGCGTCGTATCGGCCGTTTATCTGACGGAATACGCGAAGCAGGGACGCTGGATCCGCGCCATCCGCATCGGCGTCAACTGCCTGGCCGGCGTGCCCTCCGTTGTTTTCGGTCTCTTCGGCCTGGGCTTCTTCGTGGTCTACCTGAAATTCGGCTCCAGCATCCTCGCCGGCTCGCTGACCCTGGGCATCCTGATTCTGCCGACCATCATCGGCGCTTCGGAGGAGGCGCTGAAGGCGGTGCCCCAGACCTTCCGGGAGGCTTCGCTGGCCCTGGGGGTTTCGAAGTGGAGCACCATCGCCCGCATTGTCCTGCCGCCGGCGCTGCCGGGCATCCTGACCGGCTCGATCCTCGGCATCGGACGGGCCGCCGGGGAAACCGCCCCCATCATGTTCACGGCGGCGGCCTTCTTCACGGCCGCGCTGCCCAAATCCGTCTTTGACGAAGTCATGGCCCTGCCCTATCACATCTACGTTCTGGCCACGGCCGGCACCAACATCGAAGCGACGCGGCCCCTCCAGTACGGCACCGTAATGGTTCTGGTGGCCCTCGTTTTGGGAATCGATCTGATCGCGATCCTGATCCGAAGCTCCGTGAGAAGGAAAAAAAGGTGGTAATTGTGGAAAACGGCGTGATAGTAAAAACGAAAGACGTGAATTTCTATTACGGTTCCTTCCGGGCCCTGACGGGAGTCACCATGGATTTTCAGCAGAACCGCGTCACCGCCCTGATCGGACCTTCCGGGTGCGGGAAGTCGACCCTGCTGCGGTTGCTAAACCGGATGAACGACCTGATCGACGGCACCCGGGTCGAGGGGGAAATCCTCTTTGAAGGCCGGAACATCTATGCCCCGGATGTCGATCCCGTGGAAATTCGACGGCGCATCGGCATGGTGTTCCAGAAGCCCAATCCCTTTCCGAAGTCCATATACAACAACATCACCTACGCGCCCCGGCTGTCGGGTGTGACCCAAAAGACCGAGCTCGAAGCGCTGGTGGAGCAGAGCCTGAAGCAGGCCGTCCTGTGGGACGAGGTCAAGGACATTCTGACCCGCTCCGCCATGGCCCTTTCCGGCGGTCAGCAGCAGCGGCTCTGCATCGCCCGGGCGCTGGCCATGAAGCCCGATGTCCTGCTGATGGACGAGCCGACGTCGGCGCTGGACCCGATCTCCACCGCAAAGATCGAAGAGCTGATCGACGAATTGAAGAAGCGATACACGATCATCATCGTGACCCACAACATGCAGCAGGCGGCACGCGTGTCCGAATACACGGGATTCTTCTACATCGGAAAGCTGATCGAGTACAACACCACGGAGAAGATCTTCACCAATCCGGAAGTGAAGCAGACGGAAGATTACATCACGGGGCGGTTCGGCTGATCGGAGGGGATTCATGGATGAAAAGAAACACACCAGCAGGGAATACGAGCGGGAGCTCCAGGAAATCAAGAACAGGCTCATTTACCTGGGCGCTCTGACGGAGCGGGCCATCGAACGGAGCGTGCGGGCCTTGTTGGAGCGCGATTCCGAGCTGGCGCGGCAGGTCATCTGCGAGGACGACCAGATCGACCGGATCGACGTGGAGATCGAGGAGAAATGCATCCGCCTGCTGGCGCTGCGGCAGCCCGCCGCGCGCGACCTCCGCTTCATCACGACGGCGATCAAGATCAACGGCCATCTGGAGCGGATCGGCGACATGGCCGGGAACATCGCCGAAAAGGCGATCATCCTCAACGAGGTGCCCCAGATCAAGCCCTACATCGATCTTCCCCGCATGGCGGAAATCTCCCGGGGGATGATCCGCGACAGCCTGGACGCCCTGGTTCACGGGAACATCGCGCAGGCCAGAAAGGTCCGCGAGGAGGATGATACGATCGACCAGCTCAACGAGCAGATCTTTCGCGAACTGCTCACGTTCATGCTGGAGGACCCCCGCAAGATCCATGCCTCGCTGTACATCATGCAGATCTCGAAGAGCCTGGAGCGGATCTCCGACCATGCCGCCGGCATCGCGGACATGGTCATCTACATGGTGACGGGACAGAGCGTCCGTCATCAGCCGGCCTGCGAGCCGAAGGAATGAAGCGGCCCAGGGCCGTTTTACGGAGTTGCCGGGAATGAACATCCGCCTTTTCTACAAACTGTTCGGCACCTACGTGGCGATCGGCGTCCTGGCCGTCCTCATTGCCGGATTCTTCATCGAGCGTCAGCTCAGGACCGGCCTGACACGCTGGGTGGAGGACGACATGACGGCCCAGGCGGGGATCATGCTCCTCATGCCCGACCGGGAGATCGTCCGGCAGGCTGCAACCCTGTCCGAACGCGCCCGCGCCCGGATCACGCTGATCGATGCCCAGGGCAGGGTCCTGTCCGATTCGGATCCCAATCTGATCGGCGTGGACAACCATCTGAACCGTTCCGAAATTCAGGAAGCCCGCATCAAGGGCAAGGGGACGGCTACCCGCTACAGCCGTACGATCAAACAGGACAGCCTCTACGTGGCCCTGCCGCGCCGTGACGGTCCGGTCGTGACGGGCTACCTCCGCCTGTCGCGGACCCTTGCCGAGGTCAACGCCGCCATTGAACAATTCCGGCACGGGGTGCTCCAGGTGCTGCTGCTGGTGGTCGTCTGCGCCATGCTCCTGGCGATGGTCTTTTCCATGCGGCTGGTCGCTCCCATCTGGGAGATGGCTGATTTTACCGAGCGGGTCAGGAAGGGCGACCTGTCCGGCACGATCCTGGTCCGCTCGGGCGATGAAATCGGTCAGCTCGCCGGGAACATCAACGAGATGGTGGCGGTGCTTCGGGAAAAAATCCGGTCGGCCAACGAGGAGAAGTGGAAGCTTCGCGCCGCCTTTGCCGGGATGGCCGAGGGGGTCATGGTCCTGGACGGCCAGGGCCGGATCGAAAGCCTCAACCGGGGCATGACGGAAATGATCGGCGGGGATTATGCCGACATCGTGAAAAAGACGCCCATCGAGGTCATGCGGAATATTGAACTGCAGGATGCCCTGAACCGGTTCCTGAGAGGCGAACAGCCCGTTCATCGGGAGATTGCCCTGGGGACCTTTCCTCCCCGCATCCTGGACGTGACGATCTCGACGGTCAAAAGCCCCCCGGGGCAGGATCCGAAGACCATGCTCGTCTTCCATGACGTCACGCGGCTGAAGAAACTCGAACGGATGCGCGTCGATTTCGTGGCCAACGTGACCCATGAAATCAAAACGCCGCTTACGGCGATCAGCGGATTCGTGGAAACCCTGGAGGGGGGCGCAATCCGCGATCCGGCCCTGGCGAACCGGTTCCTGCAGACGATCCGCGAAAATGTCTTGAGGCTGAACCGGCTTGTCGACGATCTGCTCACCCTTTCCAGCATTGAACTGGGGGAATCAGAGCTCCATCCGGAAAGCGTCGCGCTGGGCGATATCCTGGACAAGGCGCAAGCGCTGATCCAGGCAAAGGCCGCGGTGAAAGGCGTGGTCCTTCAGACCGATCTTCCCCCGGACCTGCCGGCTATTCGGGCCGACCGGGACCGGGCCGTGCAGGTCCTCCTCAATATCCTGGACAATGCCGTGAAGTTCAGCCCCGAGGGGGGAAAGATCGACGTGAAGGCGGCTAAAGAGCGTGAATTCGTGACGGTCCGGGTGGCCGATCAGGGTCCGGGCATCCCCGCCGCTGAGATTCCCCGACTGGGCGAGCGCTTCTACCGCGTGGACAAGACGCGATCCCGGGAGCTGGGCGGAACCGGCCTGGGGCTTTCCATCGTCAAGCATCTCATGCAGGCCCACGGAGGCGCCATGGAGATCGAGAGTGCCTCGGGCCGGGGCGCCGCCGTCACCCTGCGCTTTCCCGTCTTTCGCCAGGACGCTGAATAGGGAAAGCTCGGCACTCCGCAGCCCCTCGCCCTTGGCCGTGCCGCCTTCCGGCTTGACCATCCGGTCTATACCCGCGGCTTGCCCTTCATCTCCGCCAGCAGTTCTTCCAGGGCTGTGCGGTCGAAACGGTAGGCCGACCGGCAGAATTCGCAGGTCACCTCGGCATCGCCGGGGTCTTGAATCAGGGACTCCATTTCCGCGGGGCCGAGCGAGATGAGCACCCGTTCGATCCTCGCCCGGTTGCAGGTGCACCGCAGGGAAAGGGGCTTTCTCTCCAGGACATGGAAGGGGATGTCCGACAGGATCATTCCCAGAAGGGTTTCCGGCGTATGGCCGTTCCGGAAACTCCTTGTGACCGGCTCCATTCGGCCGAGACGTTCGATGAGCCGGTCGATCATGGCTTCATCCGGCGGCGGCAGGGTCTGAATCAGGAAGCCGCCGGCCGTTCCGATCGCCCCGGTATGCTCGACGAAGACGCCCAGTCCCATGGCGGTGGGAATCTGCTCCGATTCGGCAAAGTAAAAGGCCAGATCCTCGGCGATTTCGCCGGTCCGCAGCTTCACGACGCCGCTATAGGGCTCCTTGGCCCCGAGGTCCTTGATGACGGTCAGCAGGCCGTCTTTTCCGACGGCGCCGGACACGTCGATTTTGTCCCCGCGCGGCGGCAGATCCGCGCCGGGATTTCCCACAAAGCCCCGCACGGCGCCGTCGCTGTCCGCCTCGACGATGATCTTTTTCAGGGGCCCGTTTCCCTCCACCTTGAGGGCCAGCCGCTGATCCCGCTTCAGCAGCGACGCCATCAGCGCGCCGCCGGTCAGTGCCCGCCCCAGCGCGGCGGATGCCGTCATCGAGGCGCCGTGCAAACGGCAGGCCTCATGGACAAGCTCCGTCGTGACGCAGGCAAGCCCCAGGATGTTTCCCTGCCTGCCGACAACTCGAACGAGATAATCTCTCAACGTTTTTCCTTTCAGCGCCCTGCCGTTCATTTTGGGTTGAAGTTAGGCAATGCGGACGCAATTGTCAATGTCCTTTGCGGGATGAGAAAAAAACATTTGACAAAGACTCCGGCCATGTTTATATATACCCCCAGGGGGTATATTGATGGACGAACTTCGCAAGAACGTGCTGAACCGTCTGAAGCGCATCGAGGGTCAGATCCGCGGGCTGGAGCGGATGGTGGAGCGGGAGGCTGCCTGCGCCGACGTGCTCACGCAACTGTCCGCCGCGACCGCCGCCATGAAAAAAACGGGGGTTGCCATCATCCAGGCCAACATGAGGCGCTGCATGGAGGAGGCGGACGGGAACCCCGAAATGACGCGGGAAGACTTTCAGAAGGCACTGGCCAGGTATATTGGAATGTCTTGAGAGGATCGGATCGTGAAATCGGGGGAAAAACATGAAATCAGCCGCAGATCGTTTCTGAAGGTCTCCGCGGGTGCTGCCGCCCTGTCGGGCCTGGCGCTGCCGAAAGCAGCCCGCGCCGGCGGTGAAAAGAGGCTCGCGACGCTGATCGACCTCAGCCTCTGCGACGGGTGCCCCGGCCGGGAGATGCCGGCCTGCGTCTCGGCCTGCAGGGAGATCAACCGGGACAGGATTCCCGAGGTTGCCGCCTCCATTCCGATGCCGTGGCCGCGAAAGACCATCGAGGACTGGTCGAAAAAGCGCGACGTGTTCAACCGGCTGACCCCGTACAATTTCATCTATGTCCACCGGGCAGAGGTCGAATGGAACGGACAGAAGCGAACGCTGCATGTGCCGAGGCGGTGCATGCATTGCGACAATCCGGCCTGCGCGACGATCTGCCCCTTCACGGCGAACCACAAACAGCCCAACGGCGCCGTGGTCATCGACCAGGACCTCTGCTTCGGAGGCGCCAAGTGCAGGACCGTCTGCCCCTGGGAAATCCCGCAGCGGCAATCGGGTGTCGGGATCTACCTGCACATCCTTCCGGGCCTCATGGGGAACGGCGTCATGTACAAGTGCGACCTCTGCAACGACCGGCTCGAAGCGGGAAAACTGCCGGGATGCGTTGAATCCTGCCCCCAGAACGCCCTCCTCATCGGTCCGGGGAAAGACATTGAAGCCATGGCGGAGGAGCGAGCGAAGCGGATGAACGGTCATATCTACGGAAAGCGGGAAAACGGCGGCACCGCAACGCTTTACGTCTCTCCGGTATCTTTCGATCTCATCAACAGAACCATGCAGAAGAAACCCGGCCGGCCCGACATGCAGCCCGGCGTCAAACGGGGCATGGCCGGAACGGACGGTCTGGGAAAAGCGGTCCTGGCGGCGCCTGTCCTTGGAATCGCCGCCGGCGCGGCCGGGGCCTTCCATTGGATTTCACGGCGGAAAGCGGAAAGCAAAGATACGGAGAAGGACAATGGCTGACCGGATCGTCAGGGAAAAAGGGCTGGTCGTCCGCCACAGCGTTGTGGAACTGATCGAGCATTGGGCCATCGCCCTTTCGGGATTGGTTCTCCTGCTGTCGGGGTTCTTCCAGATGCCGACGGCCAACCGGTACTATATCGCCTCCGTTCCGGGGTTGGGCTGGTCGGGTGATTTTTTCGTCTCCCTTTATGTCCACTATGCCGCATCGGTCGTCTTCATCGCCGCGGCGGTTTACCACCTCGTTTACCACGGGATGCGGGGCGACAAGGGGATGATTCCGCAAAAAGGGGATTTCAAGACTTCCATCGCCGTCATCAAGAGTTTTTTCGGCAAAGGTGAGGAACCGCCCTTCCATAAATACCTGCCGGAGCAGCGCCTGGCCTATGTCGGGATGGCATTCATTATCGCCATGCTGATCCTCTCCGGGCTGGTGAAAACCTACAAGAACATTTATGCCCCCGATCTGTCGCTGGCGGTCGTGCTGACGGCCACGTGGGTCCACAATATTTTTTTCGCCCTGTTCCTGCTCGCCTTCCTCGCCCATATGGCAGCCATCGCCCTGAAGCCGAACCGGCCCATGGTGCGGGGGATCCTGACCGGCGCCGTCAGTCTGGAATACGCCCGGCATCGTCATCCCCTGTGGATCGGCGAGATGGAAAAGGGGGAATCGCCGCCCGTTCCCGCGGAGCAGCCGCCGGTTGAAGAAATGCAGCGCACCGCGGAAGAAGGCGCCGTCGAGGATCGGGATCTCGTCCGGGAGGAAGTTCAACGGGAAACCGCAGAACCGGTCACAGGCAACGAATCAGCAGAAAATTGAAAGGAGGCAACGAAGCTTATGAAATGCAATGTGGGTGGAGCCGATCGCATGATCCGGATCATCGCGGGTGTCGTCATCATCCTGCTGGGCTTCTATTTTCAGAGCTGGTGGGGCGCAGTGGGCGTAATTCCGATTCTGACCGGTACGTTCAGGTGGTGTCCGGCTTACATTCCGTTCGGATTTTCCACGTGCGAAGCGGATAAGAAATGAATGGAAATCATGCCCGGATGCGGCGTCGGGACCCGGATCCGGGAGAATTTGAAATCCGGCGAGAGCCTGCAAATATGGGGAAAAAACAATCAAAAATTGAGGAGGTCGTGTTTTATGAGGAAAATGAGATGGTTCAAAGCGGTTATTGTCGCGGTCATGCTGTTGCTGCCGTTAGCGGCCATGGCGAAAGATGTCGCCCCCGTGAGGGCGGCAACTGCCATTGATCCGATTGTCTCCACGGACTGGCTCGAGAAAAACCTGAAAAATCCGGACCTGGTCATTGTCGATCTGCGCAAGGTCGAGGAGTACAAGGCCGGTCACATCCCGGGTGCCGTGAACGTATTTTACGGATCCTGGGCAATCAAGAAAGGGGAACTGCTCAATGAGCTGCCGCCTTTGGACGACCTGGCGGAAGCCATCGGAAACGCCGGAATCGGTTCGAATTCCCTGGTCGTTCTCGTCGGCAAGACGGAGAAGGTTCCCGACCAGTTCGACATGACCCGTGTGGCCTGGACGCTGAAGTATGCCGGCGTGAAGAATGTGGCCATTCTGAGTGGCGGGCAGGACCAGTGGGCCAGGGAAAAGAAACCCCTGTCCCAGGATATGGCAAAGGCCAAGGCAAAGCCGTTCAAGGCCGAGTGGAACAAGGGCCTCTTCGTGGACAAGGCCTACGTGCTTTCCAAGCTGGGCAAGGCCGTCATTGTGGACACTCGTGCGCCGAACTTCTATGCGGGCAAGGAGAAGCTCCCCTTCGTGCCCAAGCTGGGCCGGATCAAGGGGGCCGTCAATCTTCCCGTGGGGCAGCTTTACACGGCTGAAGGGCTGTACAAGGCAAAGGCGGATGTGGCCGCCCTGGCCGAGAAGGCCGTCGGCAGCGACCTGGGCAAGGAACTCATCCTCTATTGTGACACCGGAAAGACCTGCACCTCCTGGGCCTTCGTATTGACGGAAATGCTGGGTTACAAGGACGTGAAGATCTATGACGGGTCATCCATGGAATGGCTGGCCGATCCGAGCGCCCCGATGGAGCCCTGAATGAAGCCGTAAGGAGAGGCCATTGCACATGGCTTCATAGAATGTCATTGTTGAACGCAGTTTGAAGCCCGGCGGACTCGGTCCGCCGGGCTTTTTTGCAATTACAGTATTCCCAGTTCCTTGCCGAGATCCTTGAAGTTCTTAGGGAATTCGGGCTGGAAGTTGAGGTAGACGGGAACGGGGTACTGGGCGCCGACCTTTTTCCCCGCCTCCCCGAGATCCTGAACCAATGCCGTGAGGAATTTGCCGGGCAGGGCGAACACCATTTCATCGTCCTGGGTCATGGAAAATACGCGGTCCCCGGTCCCCGGTATGGCGATGCGCGGCGCCTGATCCTTGAACGGGGCCAGGAGGTACTCGGTGCATTCCACCTTGCCTCCGAAGCTGCCCTTGACCCGCCGGCCTTCCCGGTAGGTCCAGGCGTGGACGAGGCGCATGAGCTGGGCCGGGTTGCCGTAGAAGGCAACCGTGTCCGGTTCGAATGACGCCCGCTGCAGGGGCGCAATCAGGATGGCCTCATATTCACCCTTTTCCAGCCTCCGGATCGAGGCGGCCTCTTTCCTCCCGACCTCTTCACTCTGTGAATAGCTCCCCTCGCAGAAGAGCCTTCCCAGCGAAGCGGACGAGTCCGCCGATGCGCTGAAGCCGAAGGCAATGGCGGCGGGTACGCAGACGATGTCCTCTTTCGCCAGTCCGACGGTCCACCCGTAGACACGGGCCATGGTGATGGCCTGACAGATGGCCACTCTTTTCCCGAGTGCCACGGACGGACGGCGGGTCTTCTCGGGAAAATCTTTCTTGTCATTGAGGAACTTCACCGCCACGGGAAAAGTCTTCAGCCTCAGATTGTTTCGAATCAAGTCCGCCGCTTCCGAAAAATTCTGATCTGCCATGATGATTCCCTCCTTTATGGGTTGATATTTCCGCTCAGTGTATTTCTAATCCAGTTTACCATATTCCTTTAATTGCAGTGGTTGCAGTGCTCCATGTCCCCGGCCGAGAAAGGCAGAATCTGCAGGGTGGTGTGATTGATTTCGTATTTGCGCAGAAGCATCTCCTGTGCCTGCCGGATGATCGTTTCGCTGTCCGATGACCCCTCCATCATGCGGAGATGCGCGGAAAGAAGCTTCCGGTTTGTGCCCGTCCGCCACACATGAAGATCGTTGACTTCAGCCACCCCGGGGATGGACAGTAGATCGATTCGGACCTGCGAGAAATCGAGATCCGGCGGCACGGCGTCGAGCAGCGAATCGACGGCCTGCCGAACGATCCTGTAGATTTCCCGAAGAATGAACAGGCTGATTGCGATCGAAAGCATCGGGTCGATGATGTTCCAGCCGAACAGCATGATCAGAGCGGCGCCGACGATGACACCGAGGGAAAACAGGGCGTCCTGGAAGGAATGAAGCCAGGCACTTTTCATGTTCAGGTTTCGGGACGAGAGTTTCTGGAGCAGAAGGGCGGCGGCCCCGTTCCCGGCAAAAGCGATCACGGCCACCCAGAGCATCTCCCTGCCCGGGATCGCCGGCGGGGCCGTCAGTCTGCCCAACGCCTCCCATAGGATAAAGGCGATGGCAACGGACAGGACGAGGCTGTTGACAAAGGCGGCGATAAACTCGATCTTGTGATAACCGTAAGTCTTCCGCTCGTTCGCGGGACGACCGGAAACCTTTTCCGCCCAGTAGCTGAAGCCCATGGCGGCAATGTCGCTCAGATTGTGAACGGCATCTGAAATCAGCGCCATGCTCTGAATGAGCAGACCGAAAACAATCTCGAAGGCCACGATCCCGCCATTGATGACGATGGCGAAAAAGAGGTTTTTCAGAGAGGCCGGTTGTGTCTTGTCCTGGACGTGGTTGTGTTCCATTCCTGTCTGCTACCCTTGTGTCATCGAAGCGCCCCGGCTCGCGAGGGCCGCTTTGATTTCGATTTTTAACCGGTCCAGGGTCGCCCGGTCGAGATCGGAACGCATTTCCTTTTCCACGCCGAATTCTGTGAGGATGAAATGATTCTTGACTGCTGCTTCCACGTGCTCGATGATCTTCCTGGCGCAGGCAATGGGGCAGCCATCCAGGACGAGCATGTCCTCCGCGTCTTTCACGGAGCGGACGAAACCGCCCCGGTGTGCAGCGATTCCGGCCAGGCAGAACAGCCGGCCGTAGCCTTCATCGCTTAACTCCACGGCGATCCGGTTCGTCAGCTGTCCCACGTTCGCCGCCCCGGCGCACCAGATGATCATCCGGTTGCTCCCTTCCACACAACAGGTGTCGGCCATGATGGACCCCCTTTCCTATGACTTGCCGATCCAGGCTTTCACGTCTTCCTTCTTCGGGATCTTCCCGACGGATTTGACCTCTCCGTCAATGACTACCGAGGGCGTACCGAACACGCCGTAGGACGCGATCTTCTTGAAATCCGTGACATGTTCGACTCTGGCCTCGACCCCTGCTTCGAAGACAGCTTCTTTCACGATTTTTTCCACCTGGTGGCATTTCGCGCACCCCGGTCCCAGAATTTTGATGTCCATGGTCTTACTCCTTTCTTTTTGATGCCGTGGCTTCCGTCAGCCATTCCCGGATCTCGTTCCGGGGCGGTGTTTGTCCCACGCAGACCACCCGGCCGTTGATCATCAGCGCGGGCGCACCCATGATCCCGCTGCGGGCGATTTCCCGGATGTCGGATACGTGGATCAATTCCGCCGGCAATTTCATTTCCGCCAGGACCTCCCGGACGTCGATCTCCATCTGGCTGCAGCGGGCGCAGCCCGGTCCAAGCACGGCAACGCGCAAGCCTTCCTCCGGCTGCTCATCGACGGGCTGTCCGAGGTGTTTCCTGAATTCATGAACGAGCGCCCTGGCGTAGAGAGGTCTGGCCTTTTGAGGAATGTAATTTTTCGCTTCGATTCTGCGGACGATCTCCTCGCCGATTTCCTCATCAGGGCGATCGGCAAACGGTCCGGCCATGTTTTCCATGACCTGTTTCAGCCCGACGATTCCGATTAAATTATTGCTGATCCGGATCTGCTGAATGCTGTCTTCCGGCATGGCTTTACCCACGCATCGCGTACGAAAGTATTTCTCTATGGCAATATATCAAATCGATCAACTTTTTCCGCATATTTCCTCTCGCCGAACCCCGGGAACTTGCTCCATCAGCTTGAGGACTTCCGGATCGTCCTTGAGCCAGTGCTTCAGATTGCCCAAGAGGCTTGCCGCGTATGGGCTGTTGCGGCCGTCGGAAAGGAAATAATTCACCCACAGGCCATTCTTTCGCCGACCGACAAGGCCTGCTTCCTCCAGAATCTTGAGGTGCTTGGAAACAGTCGGCTGCGCGATGCCTAGAAGGGCCTGCATTTCGCAGACACACAGGACGCGCTGTTGGAGAATTTTGACCAGTTTCACGCGATTGGGATCGGAGAGCGCCTTGAGCACACGGATGAAATCTTTCATGCGAACCTCCCAGTATAATCCCTTTTAAAAATATCATTCAGCCGCATAAAACTCCAGACTCCTGTCTGGAGATGAAGCGGCTGCCCGGAGGGCTCAAGCAGAGTTACGTTTGAAGTCCAATGATGCCTATGGCTCCTGCCGGGGGGAGTATCACTTTTTTGCAGGGCTCCCGTGTGAAAAGCGCAAGACAATTTATTGTTTTAACGCCTCAAAGGGGAGTCTGTTGCTCTATAGGATGAAATTCCCGAAAAACCATCCCACCAGCGTTCCGAGAATGATAATTGTGATCACGTAGATCACGGCTTTTTTAATCCCGAAAACCCGGCTTATCGCAATCCAGTTCGGCAGGCTCAGACCGGGACCCGTAAGCAACAGCGTCAATGCCGGGCCTTTGCCCATGCCCAGCTTCATCAGCGTATCCACGAAGGGTGCCTCCGTCATGGTGGCGAAATAACTGACAGCGCCGATCATGGTGGCCAGAAAAGAAGCGGTAATCCCGTTGCCGCCCAGCCAGGCGCGGATCCATTCCTCCGGCAGGAGTTTGCCGATGACACCAACGAGGAAGACGCCCAGGAGCAGCAGGGGGAAAATGATCTTGATGAACCACCAACTCTCCCGAAGCCATGAGGCGATTTCATCCCGTGGAAGGGCCTTCCAGGCAAATGCCGACAGGACAAGGGTAACAATGCACCAGACAATGACTTTCGTCAGATAGGGGCCTGTCTGGCCGATATAATTGGGCAGGAGAAGGGAAAGGAGGATCAGAACCATGAGAATCAGGTGGGGGCGGGACACGACGCCCTGCGGAGGATCGTTCCCCTGAAAGGCGGCGACGGTCTCGCGTTTCTCCTGTCCGAAGAAGACCGTCATCACATAGCCCACGATAAAGGCCATCAGCAGGGCTGCCGCGATGCGGGCAACGACCATTTCGTATCCCAGGATGTTCCCGGTGTAGATCAGGGACAGGATGTTCGCCGACGGGGCGACCCAGAGGATAATGAAGGCCACGCCCACGGCGGCACCGCTGTAGAACAGGCCGCTGGACACGGGGATGACCGTGCAGGAGCAGGCAGCCACGAAAAAACTGGCGATACCGGCGAGGGAAAAGGATTTCCACTTGTTGGCCTTTTCCCCCAGAACGGTCAGGATGGCCTGCTGGTTGATGAAGGCCACCATGGCTCCGGCCAGCAGGAAGGCCGGAACGAGGCAGGTCAGGACATGCGTGGCCACATAGTCCTTGATGGCCAGAAGCCCTGCGATAATTAATTCTTGAAACAGTTGCATGAATCCCGATCTCCTTTCCGAATGTCACAGGCCCCCGGCAATACATGGGCGTTTTCGTGTCAAATAACTCTTTTCAGCAATTTTGACCCGATTCCGGGCAGAAAGTGATTCCCTATGCTTTTTTAATGAAGACATTCCCCCGGGAATCTGCTTTAATATTCATAAATAGTAATATACTAATCGATGGTATCTTGTCAAGAACAACGGGATGCTTCTTGTTTGCAGTTCTTGTCCGAAGTAGTTTAAAATAGATAAACCAATGATATCAAATGATTATCTTTTTAGCTGTCAAACTGATCTGAAATGATGCTGGTAAGGAACAAGTTTCTTCTGCTTCAACAGAAGTGATAAATCAGAATTCGATGATTCGCCTTGTCCTGTGAGAATGGAAGCCGAGCGTACAGTCTCAATCGGTTTGTTTTTCACGTTTTGCGAATTGATCTTCAAAAGAAGGTCCGAAGTTTGGGTGAACAGGAGTGCCTGACTTCAGTGGTTGTATACTGCAAACGTTTACTCCGCTTCACACAGTCCGATGCCATTTCGGTATTTTGTCTGATTGACATACATTTTCACATCAGTTATAAATCACATCCTTAATTACAAGCGGGTTGCCTGACAAAAAACGCTCGTTTTGAGCGTTTGAGAATCCGAGATTGTCCCGGAGACCATTCAATTTAATCTTATGTAAAAAAATCAGGAGGTTGCATGATGAAAGCAGAAATTAAGGAAAAACTGGTATCGAAAGGCGTAAGCCGCCGTTCCATCCTGAAGGGCGCCGTCGCCCTGGGCGCGATGACGGTGGGCAGCGGCCTGGCCCTGAACCTGGCCGCCCCGGGAGCCGCGGAGGCGATGGTCAAGAAGCTTCCCGCCAAGTGGGATGAGACCTGGGACGTGGTCGTGGTCGGCTCGGGGTTTGCCGGGCTGGCGGCAGCAGCGGAAGCGGCCGGCGGCGGTGCGAAAGTGGTCGTTCTGGAGAAAATGCCGACCTACGGCGGCAACTCCATCATTAACGGCGGCGTGTACGCGGCATGGGACAGCCAGTTCCACTATCGCCAGAAGCTGAACCTGGGCGACGACAGCGTGAAGCAGCATGTAGACGACACCGTCAAAGGCGGCGATTACTATAATCTGCCCGAACTGGTGGAGGTCATGGCCAAGGGAGCGGCGCCGGCGCTGGACTGGATGATCAATGAGGGGGGGGCGAAGGTGCGCCCGACGGTCACGCGGGCGGGGGGCCACACGGCCTACCGGACGCACTCCGCGGTGGCCGGCGTCGGCCGGGAGTACACAGAGGCGCTCCGGAAGATCGCCGAGAAGCGGGGAGCCAAAATCGCCTTGAATACGGAAGTCACCTGGATCTGGCGCAAGGATGCCGATCCGGCGAGCCCGGTCCTGGGCCTGGAGGTGAAGAGAGGCCGCAGGGTGCTCAACATCAAGGCCGCGAAGGCCCTGATCCTCGCCTCGGGCGGGTTCAGCCGCGATCTCAAGATGAGGCTGGCCCACAACCCCAGGCTGGTCGACTCCTTCAACTGCACCAATCATCCCGGGGCCACGGGCGAGATGCTCCGCTATGCCCAGGCCGTCGGCGCCGACACCCTGCAGATGAACTTCATCCAGCTCTACCCCTTCGCCGAGCCGGAAACGGGCATTCTCGACACGCCGGCCGTCTACCCGTTCAATGGCCCCGGCTACGGCATCGTTTACGTGACGAAAGAAGGGAAGCGCTTCGTGAACGAACTGGAGCGCCGTGACGTCTGCGCCTTTGCCCAGATCAACCTGGGTCCGAATGCGAAGCCGACCTGGTCGATCTTCAGCGACGCCATGGTCCTGAAGATGGGCGGATCGAACGAAGAGATCGCAGCGGGTCTTGCCAAGGGGCGTTTCGTGAAGGCGGACACCATTGCCGAGTTGGCGGCAAAGATCAAGATCCCCGCGGCCGCCCTGACCGAGACGATCAACAAGCACAACAAGTATATCCAGGACGGGAAGGATCCCGATTTCAGCAAGTCCATGACAAAGGTCATGATCCCCATGGTGCAGGGCCCGTTCTACGCCATTGCTCAGTGGCCGGCCATTCACCACTGCATGGGCGGCCTGCGGATCAACCCGAATGCGCAGGTGGTCGATGTGTTCGGCGCGGTGATTCCGGGCTTCTATGCGGCCGGCGAGGTGGCGGGCGGCGTGCACGGCTCCAACCGCCTGGGGAGCAACGCCATTCCGGATGCTATCTCCTTCGGACGGGTTGCCGGGACCAACGCGGCAAAGGAAAAATCCAAGGCATAACCTTCAGGGGCCCATGGCTGTCCATGGGCCCCTTTTTTCATCCGGGGAATCGCTCATGAAAAGAAACCTGTTCATCGTTCTCGCGGCGGCCGCACTGCTTAGCCTCCCCTATCTCACGGCCGCTGATCGCCCGGTCGAGGCGGCCGGCCCGGCAGCGGCATCCTGCAAGACCTGCCACGCCGATTACGCCTCCGTCCTTCCGAAGGCGCACCCGCCGGTGAAGGGGACGGACCTGGCGGCCTGCACGACCTGCCATTCCCCCGACCTCTCGGGGAAAGCCGGGAAAAACCCCTATTCAGTTCGCATGCACAAGGCCCACATCGCCCCGAAAGGAGCGCTGGACTGCACGGCCTGCCATGTATGGGAACCGGGGAAAACTTTTGGCCTGATCGGCGGGAAGGGCTCCTGGGGGGCGCCAAGCAAAGAGGATATGGGCCTGCTGAAGGAGATCTTCGCGTCCTGGGCGGGTTCCGGTTATACGGACGCACTCCATGCCAAGGCTGGAATCGTCTGCAGCCAATGCCACGGCAAGGAGCTGCCCAAGCCCGATGACACGGTGGCCAACAGCGGTTGCCTGTCTTGTCACGGTCCCATGGACAAACTGGCCGCAAAGACGGAGCCGAAGGATTTCAAGGACCGCAATCCCCACAAGTCCCACCTGGGCGAAATCGCCTGCACGGTCTGCCACAAGGGCCACGGGGAATCCCAGGTCTACTGCCTGAGCTGCCATCCGAAATTCCAGATGAAGATCCAGGGGGCGGCAAAGAAGTAAAGCGCCTGCCCGCGGGTACATGTTTCGTGAACGACGGGGAAGGGGGACAATCCTCCTTCCTTTTTTATGCGAGCGCGACAGGCCGGAAAAGACCCTTGTCGACGCGCTTTCATTACTTTTCCGCTTGACCGGAGGCATTTTTCGGTTTATTGAAAACGCAAGGTTTTTGAGAGCCTTAATCAAAGTTCCCATCCGTATTGCTAATAAGGAAGTTTGCCATTTTCGTGGGGGTTGCATGAAAAAAACAACACTCGCCATTTCACTTGTTTTCCTCATTTTTTTTGCCTTCCATCTCTCATCGGTTTTCGCCGCGCAGAACGGCTGCCTGGTCTGCCACACCAGTGATGCGACCATGAAGCTCCTCTACAAGCCTCCCGCCGCGGGCCCGTCTGAAGGAGAGGGGTGAGCAGGGGCGCCTCCGCCAGTTAAGGTGGAAGAGATGTATAAGGGGTTTCTGGTCGACAAGGAGCTGGTCGCGAAGGACACGCATTTCAAGATGGGCTGCAAGTTCTGCCACAAGGGCGACGAAAGCGGCGTCGGCAAGGAAAACGCCCACAAGGGCCTTGTCAAGCGACCGTCGGACGACCTGAAGACGTGCGCCATGTGCCACCGGAAGATCACCGACACCTACGGAAAGGCGCTGCATTACACTACGATCGGCCAGCGCCAGGGGGTGATGAAGCGCTTTTCCGCGGAGGAGTTGAAGCAGTTTGACGAAAAAGTTTTCGAGAAGTCCTGCCGGAGCTGCCATGCCTCCTGCGGCGGCTGCCACGTCAAGGCTCCGCCCGTCGGCGGCATCGGCATCGGCCTCATCCAGAAGCACAAATTCATCAAAAAGGACGAAGGGAAAACCTGCGCCTTCTGCCACGGCGGCCGGGTGTATCCCGAATACGTGGGCGAATACGGCGGCAGGCCCGATGTGCACTACCAGAAGGGGATGCTGTGCATGGACTGCCACAAGAAGTCCGACATGCACGGCGACGGCAATGCCTACCTGTCCAAGCAGGACGTGAAAGACCGTCCCGCCTGCACCAACTGCCACAAGAAGCTGGGGCAGGAGGCCAAGCTCACCACCCGGACGGCCCACACCCGGCACCAGGGAAAGGTGACCTGCTACGGGTGCCATTCCTCGGCGGAGTACCGTCAGTGTTATGACTGCCACATGGACACCGGCTCGAAAGCGAAGCCGGGTTTCATCCTCGGCCTGAATCCCCGCGACAAAAAGACGCTGACCACGCTGCGGGTGATCCCCACGGTGCGGGATACTTTCAAGCACGCGGGCATCTCGATGTCGAAGTACGACAGCCTCCCCAACTACTGGGACACGCCGGCCCATAACATCCGCAAGCGGACGGACCGGACCCGTTCCTGCGACGCCTGCCACACGGACCGGACCGGGTTTCTGACGAAAGGGACGCTCGTCGAGAAGGGGTCCAAGGCGAATGAAAGCCTGATCTACAACATCAAGCCCATCCCCATGAATAAATAAGGAGGAGACCATGAAAAAGACGAGCAGACGGCTGATTCCGATCCTTGTTCTTCTGTGCCTGCTTCCGCTTTCCGCCCTGGCACAGTCGCTGTCCCCCATCCTCTCCACGGAGGACCTGGCCGCCAGTCTGAAAAACCCGGACCTGGTGGTTGTGGACATCCGGAAGGTGGAGGAGTACAAGGCAGGGCACATTCCAGGCGCCATCAACGTGTTTTACGGTACCTGGGCGATCAAGAAAACCGACAACGACAACGAGCTGCCGGCCGACGACGACCTGATCGACGCGTTGAGCTCCGCCGGAATCCGGCCGGAGTCGCCGGTCGTGGTTTACAGCCAGACGGGCACAGGGCCGGACCGTGTGAACACGACCCGGGTGGCCTGGACGATGAAGTATGCGGGCGTGAAGAACGTCTCGGTTCTGAGCGGCGGCTTCGAGAGGTGGTCCATTCGGGAAAAGAGGCCCGTGACGGAGGAGGTCACCAGGCCCAAATCCGCGGCCTACAAGGGCAAGTTTGACAAGAACCTCCTGGCCACCAAGAGCTACGTGCAGAGCCGCCTGGGCAAAGCCCTGATCGTCGACACGAGAGAGCCCGACTTCTTCAACGGCAAGCAGAAGCTCCCCTTTGTCGCCAAGGCGGGCCGAATTGCCGGCGCCGTCAATCTGCCGACCGCCCAGGTTTTCGAAAAGTACCCCCCGGGAGAGCACCTGGAAACCTGCTGCTACACCTTCAAGGAGGTGAATGCACTGAAGAACATGGCGACGGGCGTGGTCGGCGGGGATCTGAACCGGGAGATCATCGTGTACTGCGATTCCGGCCGGGTGGCCTCAAGCTGGTGGTTCATCCTGCATGAGGTTCTCGGTTACAAGGACGTGAGGAACTACGACGGGTCGATGCAGGAGTGGGCGAAAGACCCCGCCGCCCCGGTGGAACCGTAATCGCAGGGAAAACGCCCGGTCCGGAAAAGCCGGGCGCCGCATGACCGGCGCCGGGAGAAAAGACGAATCAAAAGGCAGACAATGGGTGCAAAGCTGAAAATCACTTGCGCGGTGTTTCTGATCTGTTTTTTTTCAGCGGCCATGAATGCGGCGCAGACCTTGGCCTGGACCCACGGGGATGTGACCCTGAAGAACGAGCAGGGGGACCCGATCCGGCCGGGCCTGAATCAGACCGAGCCCTACAGCCCCCGGCGCACCTGCGGCGGGTGCCACGGGTACGCCGTCATCACTTCGGGGTATCATTTCCAGCAGGGCTTCGACCGGATGAGCGACCGTTACGACGCCCGGAAGCCCTGGGTGCTCTCGCCGGGCATGTTCGGCAAGTGGTCGCCCTTCACGGCCGCCGGACGGCTGGCCCGCAAGGCCAACGCCGGGCCCGGGGACGTCGACCTTTCCACCTACGACTGGATCGGCGCGGGCAAGCTCAGCCCGAAGCACGGAGTCCGTTCCCCGGCCTGCGGCTGGTGCCATCCCGGCGGAGGTCCCATGGAGTACGGGCGGAAAGCCGACGGTCGGGCCGATCTGACCATGAACCTGGCCCGGGCGGAGGCGAGGAATACACCGGCCCACGACGGCGATTACAGCTCGCGTTTCACGCCCGACGGGAAAAGCCATTTCCGGGAAAGCGGCGTGCTGGAGGCGGACTGCCTGCTGTGCCACATGGCCGGATACGGCTTCGATGAGCGGAACCGGCAGATCAGCCTCCGCAATTACCGGTGGGCGGCCACCGCCGGCGCCGGGCTGGGCCGGATCGAGGGGGCCGTTTTCACGCCCGCCGATCCCAAGGCCGGTCCCGACCACTCGAAATTCCTTCAGGGCGCCTGGAATTTCTCCAAACGCCCGGTGGTCGGCTACCAGTGGCAGAACGGCAGGCTGTTCACCTCGGATGGGCGCCTGAAAGGGGCCGTCGTCCGCCGCGGCGTCGATTCCCGTAACTGCCTGTATTGTCATCTTCCGGGCGATGCGAAGAACACCGGCACGCTGAACACCGCGTCGCACGACCACCACGCCCGGGCCGGGCTCCAGTGTACGGACTGCCATCCCCTCGTCGGACGGACGGCGGGCGAGCGGCTTCAGCACCAGATCGCCAAGGGCAGATCGCCGCAGGTCACCGTCCGGGACGATCTGGACGGGGTTGCCATGAAAACCTGCGCGGGCTGCCACCTGGACGGCCGGTACCGCCAGACCCGCGCGAGCCAGCCGAAGGCGGCGCGCAACCCCGAGGCGCGGCATGCCGAAAAATTCCCCAGCGCGAGTTTTCATTTCTATCTGATCGGCTGCACCGGCTGCCACATCACGGCCCAGCCGGCGCGGGCCATGACGGTCCTGGACATGAGCACGGGCAGCGAGACCGGACTGACGACTGAAAACCAGCAATATGCCGCTTCCATCGGAGACTATGCCGTTCCGGCCCGCGAACCCTGGAAGCCATGGCTGAGCCGGACCGCGCCAGGCAAGGGCCACGGCGAGCATTACGCGGCCCATGTGCCGAAGCGGATGCAGTGGTTCGGCGAAAGGCAGCGCAACGGCGAGATCCGGCCGATCCCCCTCCACCATGTGAAGCGGGCGGCGGGCAGCGTCAAGGGACTCACCACGCTGGAGATGAAGACCGCCGGCGGCGCCCCGGTGAAGCGCCCCACGGCGGTCTCGGACCGGGACATCGAGGGTATGATCGGGGCTCTGGGGAAAAAGGGTTTCCGGAACGTCGTTTTCGTGTCGGATCGCGTCTACGCCCTCGAGAAGGGAAAGATCGCTGCCGCCGAGAACCCGGTGACGGCGGCCCAGTCCTATGCCATCGAGCACAATGTCGTTTCGCTGGACAGAAAAATGACTTACGGCGCCCGTGGCAAGCCGGCCGGATGTGCGGATTGCCACGCGGACAGCGCGCCCTTTTTTGCGAAGATGCAGATCCGGAACGTTCGGGGCTTCCTGAAGAGCGATTACCCGGCCCTCAAGGAGCCCAACGCCGAGCCCCAGATGGTTGAATGGGGCCTGAAAGGCGTCCCGGCCTACGAATAGGCGGCCGGGAAGGACGGCTTCGCCGCCGGGGCAAACCGCCGCGTTTGCGAATATGTGGAAGGAACCGAGGAACGGGCAATGAGAAGAAACTCCGGATGGACGGCGCTGCTGGCGCTGCTGGCCGTGCTTGCACTTTCCATGACCGCCGGGGCGCAGGCGCCGCCCGCCCAGCCGGCGGACCCGAAGCCCTTTCAGGAAATCGGCCGCCGGATCCCCCGGCTCCCGATGCTGTCCGTAAAGCCGAACGCCCTGGCTGCCTGGCTTGCCGCCAATCCGAACGCCGTGATCCTCGATCTGCGGGCCGCGGAGGCCTTCCGGGGCCAGCATCTGCCCGGGGCGGTCAACCTTCCCCTGGAGGCATTGCCGGCGCGCTACGCGGAGCTGCCCATGGATCGTCCCTATCTGCTGGTGGACGAAGACGGAACCGGCACGCTCCTGGCGGGCAGTTATCTCAAGCGGAAGGGGCACAGGGACACGGTGAGGCTTTTCGGGGGCATGGATGCCTGGCGGCAGCATGAGTCCAGGAAAAGAAAGTAAGCCTCGGAAGAGGCAGGTTCCGGAAGAGATCGAAGGAGAAACGGCATGAGCAGACGGGGGAACCGGGGAAAACTTGCGGCAGGAAAGGCCGGGCGGTTTTTCGGCTTCGTCGTTTTCATCCTTGTCCTCTGCGTTCCGGCTCAGGCGGCAAAGGTCCCCGCCGCGGTGGGGCAGCGCTGCGAATCCTGCCATGACCGCTACGCCTTCCGGGCGCAGTTTTCCGATTCGGCCCACGGCAACAACGGCTGTACGAGCTGCCACGCCGGAATCAAGGACATCGGACGGCACATCAGCGGCGAGGTCAAGCCCGAGGCCGTCTCCTGCCGAAGCTGCCACCAGGAGATCGAACGGAAGCATCAGAAAAGCGTGCACTTCCTGAGCCAGAACATTCAGTGCCAGGACTGCCACGCGGACATTCACACCCTGAAGAAGAGCGGCGCCGACCGGAAAAAGGCGGTTACGGACAACTGCACGAAATGCCACTCCGCCGAGGAATATGCCCTCATGGGCCACGGGCAGTCGCTCCTCAAGGGCAACCGGGATGCGGCGGCCTGCTCCGACTGCCACGGCATCCACGACGTTCGGGCCTTCCAGACTGGGAAGAAAAAGGACATCCTGGCATCCCGGGCCTACTACACGGAGCGATGCAAGGCCTGCCACGCCGACGAGGTCTTGACCAGGCGCAACAACCTTTCCACCCACACGGTGAAGTCCTACGATGAAAGCTACCACGGCAAGGTCCACAGCATCGGCGCGCCGCAGCTTGTCGCCGGCTGCGCGGACTGCCACACCGGCCACAATATTCTCCCGAGGAAGGATACCCGTTCCGTCCTCCACCCGGACAACCTGAAGGGCCAGTGCGAGGCATGCCACCCGGGGATCCGCCCGAGGTTCGTTTCCTTTGAGGCCCACCCGGATCCGGGGAATTTCGGCAAGTACCCCGTTCTCTTCGGGACGACCGTCTTCATGATCGGGCTGCTGGCCGGCACGTTCCTCTTCTTCTGGGTCCACACCATCCTGTGGTGGTGGCGGACCTACGTTCAGGAATGCAACATCGTCAAGACGGGAATCGCCCCCAGCCGGCTTCTTACCGAGTGCGACGCCGCCCAGCATGTGCAGCGCTTTTCCGTGCGCGACCGGGTCATGCACGTTCTGCTCATCATCTCGTTTTTCACGCTCGTCACGACGGGCTTTCCGATCAAGTACTACTACACCGGCTGGGCGAAGATCATGATCGATTTCTGGGGCGGGCCCGCCCAGGCGGGCTTATTCCACCGTGCGGCGGCGGCCCTTCTGATCGCCCTCTTCCTGTACACGCTCTGGCTTTCCATTCGCTTCCTCTTCCCCGGCTGGAAGGCGAAGGGCTGGATCGGACGCCTGCTGGGCCCGGATTCCCTCTGCCCGAACCTGAAGGACCTGCAGGACATTCGGGGAATGTTCCGCTGGTTCTTCAAAAAGGGGGACATGCCGAAATTCGACCGCTGGACCTACTGGGAGAAGTTCGATTTCTTCGCCGTCTTCTGGGGCATGACGGCCATCGGCGGTTCGGGGCTGATGCTCTGGTTCCCGGAGGAGTCCTCCTGGATTTTCCCGGGCTGGCTGCTCAACGTGGCCACGGTGGTGCACTCGGAGGAGGCCTTTCTGGCGGCCGTCTTCATCTTCACCGTACATTTTTTCAACAACCATCTCGTGCCGAACAAATTCCCGCTGGAGCCGAATGTGTTCACGGGCCGGTACACGGTCGAGGCGCTGCGGCACGAGCGTCCCCTCGAGTACGAACGGCTGGTCGCCGAGGGGCGGCTGGACGCCCTGAAGCGGGAAGGGCCCGGCCTGCTGACGCAGTTCTTCGCATCGCTCTTCGGCCTGTCGAGCCTGCTGTTCGGACTGTTCCTCACCGCGCTGATCTTCTGGGCCGCGTTCTTCTATTGACGCCGGCCCACGACCGGGATCTGCCGTTCACCGGTCCCTCGCGGAATCTCTAAGAAAAACGTCAACCTCTCCAGGGGAGAGGTGCGCGCTTTCGCGGCCCGACAGTGACGGCGCCGGAAGATTTTCCGCCTTGCTATCGTTTCCCTTCGATGGTAATACCCAGTCCCATCACAATCTAAGAGGTCTGCCGTCTTGTCGAAGAAAAATCCGGTCCGGTCCTTTTTCACGTCCGTGAAACTGGCCATCGTTCTGCTGGTCCTCATCTCCATCGCCTCCATCCTCGGCACACTGATCCCGCAGCAGGGTGCGGCGGGCCCCCTGATCGGTCGTCTAAGCCCCGGCGTGGTCGATGTCATGCGGTCCCTGCAGCTTTTCGACATCTTTCATTCCGCCTGGTTCATGATCCTCATGGCCCTCCTCGCCGCGAACCTGATCGTCTGTTCCATCCACCGCTTTCCCGCAGCCTGGAACCGCTTCCGGAAGAAGCCCGAACCGGACCGGGACGAGCTTTTTGAAAAGACGTTCCCCGATCGGACCGTTCTGATGGATGCGCCGCTGGCCGCCGCGGCAGGGACCCTGGAAAATATACTGAACAAGCGGCTCAAGCGAGTCTCCCGCCGGGATGCGGGCGAGCGGACCTATCTTTACGGTGAAAAAGGGGCTTACTCCCACTTCGGGGTCTACATCATCCATGTCAGCGTCCTGGTCCTGATGGCCGGCGTCATCGTCGGGTTCCTGTTCGGTTTCGAGGGATCGGTGGAAATCCCGGAAGGGGAGACGACGGCCGTCGTGGCGCTAAAGGGGGGTCGCGGCGTTAAGAATCTGGATTTTGCCGTTCGCTGCGACAAGTTCTTCATCGACTTCTATGAAAACGGGATGCCGAAAACCTACCGTTCCGACCTCAGCTTCCTCCGGGACAACCGCGTCGTTCAAAGTTCGCCGGTGCTGGTCAATCATCCGGTCGCCTTTGCCGGGATGCGCTTCTACCAGTCCAATTACGGCGTGGTCCCCTCCGGTGATCCGGTCCTGGCGGTCATGGAAGGGGACAAAAAAGTCAAGGATGTGAAGGTGGCCATCGGCATGGAGTTCGACCTTCCCGGGAAAAAGGCGAAAGCCCGAATGATCCGGGTCGAGGAGGACCTCATGGGAATGGGGCCGGCGGTAAAGCTGAGCATTCAGTCCGATGCGGGCAACGTCCAGTTCTGGGTGTTTCAGGCCATCGATCAGATCCGTCAGGCCAACCCCGGACTGCTTCAGCAAGTTCCCCTCTTCAATCCCGGCCTCTTCGCGCCCTATGTTTTCTCGCTCGGCCAGGCGGGCAACCGCTATTACACGGGCCTTCAGGTCGCCCGGGATCCGGGCGTCCCGGCCGTTGCCGCCGGCGCCATCCTCATGATGGTCGGCTTCATGGTCGTCTTTTTCAGCTCGCACCGGCAGGTCTGGGTCCGGCTGGAGAAAAAGGGGGAACGGACGCGCGTCCGCATCGCCGGCCGAAGCAACCGGGATGAAGTGGGCCTGGATCGCGAAATCCGCGGGCTGATGGAAGGGATCGGAACAAAGAAGGAGTCGGATTCATGATCAACACGGCCATCCTGAGCTGGGTCACATTCATCTATTTTGCCGCTTTTGCGTTCTATCTGGTCCGGATGGTCAGCGGCCGCGAGATCTGGGGGCGGATGGGGACGGCCGCCGCGTCGGTCGGCCTTCTCGCCCAGACGGTCGCCCTGATCCTGCGCTGGGTCGCCTCCTACGAGATGGGCATCGGCCACGCGCCCCTGACCAACCTTTACGAATCCCTGATCTTCTTCGCCTGGGCGATCGTGGCGCTCTATCTCACGATCGAATGGCGGACGAAAAACAGGAGCCTGGGCGCTTTCGTCGTACCCGTCGCCTTTCTGTGCATGGCCTTCGCGTCGCTCTCCCCCGGCATCAACAGTCGGATCCAGCCGCTGATCCCCGCCCTGCAGAGCAACTGGCTGACATCCCACGTGCTGACCTGCTTCCTCGGCTATGCCGCCTTCACCGTGGCATTTGCCCTGGGGCTCATGGTCCTTCTGAAGGCACGGGATGGGAACCCTGGCGAAGGCGTGCCGCGATTCCTCCGGCTCATCCCCGATATGGATTCGCTGGACGAACTGATCTACCAGAGCACGGTGCTGGGATTCGTCTTTCTCACCATCGGCATCATGACCGGCTCGGTCTGGGCGCATTACGCCTGGGGGTCCTACTGGAGCTGGGACCCCAAGGAAACCTGGTCGCTGATCACCTGGCTGGTCTACGCGATCATGCTGCATTCGCGCTACGTCCGCGGCTGGCGGGGAAAGCGCATGGCCGTCATGGCCATCATCGGGTTCATCTCCGTGCTGATCACCTACCTGGGGGTGAACTACCTGCCCGGACTGCACAGCTACCAGTAAACAAACGAGCCATCAAAAGGAGGGAAGCGAATATGAGCGTGATCAGGATCATGCCCTGCCTGGACATGAAAAACGGACGGGTCGTCAAGGGCGTCCATTTCGTGGATATCAGGGATGCGGGGGACCCGGTCGAGAACGCGGCCTTCTACCAGAAGGAAGGGGCGGACGAACTGGCCATGCTGGACATCGCCGCGACATTGGAAAACCGCAAGACGCGCCTCGAGTGGGTGCGCCAGGTGGCCGCCGTCATCGACATTCCGCTGACCGTGGGCGGGGGCATCAACAGCCTGGAGGACATCGACCTGGTCCTGGCCGCAGGCGCGGCCAAGGTGTCCATGAACAGCGCGGCGGTCGCGAATCCCGATCTCGTCCGGCAGGCGGCGCGGAAATTCGGTTCGGAGAAGGTGACCGTGGCCGTCGACGCCAAGCGAAACGCCGCCATGCCATCGGGCTTCGAACTGGTCGTCTCCGGAGGAACAAAGCCCGTGGGAAAGGATGCCATCGCCTGGGCCGGCCAGTGCCAGGAGCTGGGGGCCGGCGTGATCCTGCCCACAAGCATGGACGGAGACGGAACCCTGGCCGGCTACGACTTGCCCTTCACCCGCGCCGTGGCCGACGCCGTGAAGGTGCCGGTGGTCGCCTCCGGCGGCGCCGGGACCCTGGAGCACTTCTACGAAGGGGTCGTCAAAGGCGGCGCCAGCGTGCTGCTGGCCGCGTCGGTCTTTCACTTCCGCACCTTCAGCATCCGGCAGGTGAAAGCCTATCTTCAGGAAAAGGGCCTGCAGGTGATCCTGTAGCGTTTACGCTCCATGCTGAGGGAAGATGCCGTCAAAGTGACCTGCGTGGGCTGCGGCTACTGCTGCATCCGCAACACCTGCACCTTCGGGGTGGCCCTGCACCCCGAGGAGCGGGAGCGGATCTGTCCGGAATTGGAATGGACAGGGTCCCGCTATGCCTGCCGCCTCATGGCGGCTTCGAACCCGCTGGCGGATTTCTACCGGCGGGAGCTGCAGGCCGGCGGCGGCTGCCGGTCTTTCAACAACCCCTGGCGGCGGGACATCCGGCAAAGAAAAGAGGATGAGGCCGCGCCTGCTCGGGACGGAACCCCCTGGCCCGCAACGCCGGAATAGGGCAGACAAACCGGACACTCCCGCCCTTCTGCATCGTTAAAAAAATCAACCCCTCGAGGAAGTGCATCCATGAGCCCTTTTGAAGGCATAATGCTCGTCTGCTTCGGCGTCAGTTGGCCCATTTCCATCGTCAAATCCATCCGTGTCAAGCGGGTCGAGGGCAAGAGCCCCCTCTTCATGGGCGTCGTCTGCCTCGGCTACGTGAGCGGGATCGTCCACAAGATCATCTACTCCCTGGACTGGATCATCCTGCTGTACGGCCTCAACATGGCCATGATCCTGATCGACCTGCTCCTCTATGCACACTACAACCGGAAAAACCGGGCCGCGGCGGCATGATTCCATGCTCCCGGTGCGAAGCCCGTCCGGTGATCTGCATTGACAGCCTTTGCCGAAATGAAGTATGAATAGAAAACAAGTCCAGTCATCGATGTTCCCAAACAATCAACGAAGAAAGGAGACGGATTCATGAAGAGAATTTCGATCATCGGTTGCATCATTGCGGTATTCATCTTTGTCGGTTCGGCGAACGCGGCGATGGACAGAGGGCCGTACTTCGGGATCGGGGGTTCATACGCCATCCAGAATTTCGATACGGATGAACTCGACGACCTGCGCTACTACGGATTCAACCCGGACTTCGACAATACATGGGGCATCAACGCGAAGGTCGGCTACAAATTCAATCCGATGGTGTCCCTTGAAGTCGCTTTCGAGTATCTGCCGGGCTTCAACTACAGCGAGACCTCCAGGTGGGGCTATCAGCCGATCAGCATCGATGCGGACCTCGATGTCCTGACGGTCGTTCTGGCGGGCAAGTTCTCCCCCGTTCCCGGACCCGTCAGACCTTATTTCACGGCCGGTTTGGGAATCATGCGCGCCGAGATGGACGCAACGGTCAGCTCCCCGGGATATTTCCCGGAGGCGGCCAAGGACGACGAGACGGATGCCTGCGGCAAGGTCGGATTCGGCATCGATTTCTTCATCAACCCCAACCTTTCATTCAACATGGAGGGCGCTTACACGGTGGGATTCAGTGACCTGGACAACATCCGCTACTTTACGGTGAGCGCCGGTCTGGGTTTTCATTTCTAAGCGAAGCGCGTGGGCGGAATGCGGCAATTCCGACGAGACTGAGATAGCCCGAATATTGATATGAAAAAATATGGGTACTTCAAAGCGCTCCTGTCAGGCATCTTCTCGTCGCTTTTCATTGCCCTTGCGCTGATCATCGGCTGTGGCGGGGGCGGTGATGACGGCGGAGGCGGCGGGACTGCCCAGCCTTCGGACAGTTTCGGAACCATCCTGTCGTCAGGAATCCTGGAGAAAATCGCCCCCGGATCGGATCAGGGCGAATCCGTGGCGGAATACTGGACGAAAGAGAGGATGGAGCGGGCGGTCCGAAATTCCGCGAATCTGAGGAGGCCCGTTGATCTGAAAGCCGGCCTGTCGTCGCTGGGAAAAATGACCAGACAGGTCCCGGGGGGCATCGGAAAGAGTTTCGCACCATACAATCCCGATGCCGGCTGGGAAGCGGCATCCGTAACTGGTGCTGCGATGTCCGGGGCGAGTCCATCGTGGAGTTCCAAAGCAGACTTCAGTTGTCCGCCGTCGAGCTACAAGCTCTATTCCACAAGGGGGCACGAATACTATCCGGAAAGAACGATGGGCGCACTTTTTTTCACCATGCAGGATGAGGTCTACATGTGCAGCGCGGCCCTCGTCGGCAGGCGCATGATCCTGACCGCCGCCCACTGCGTCTCTTCAAACGCCGCTTGGCACGGCAAATTCATGTTCGTGCCCGGATTCAACAGCGGGAGCAATTGGAAGCCCTATGGCAATTTTTCCGCATCGCAGGCCCTGGTTTATTCAGGATGGTTCAACAACGAGTTCGTCCCCGCCGATTATGCCATCATCATGCTGAACGAGGCGGTCGGAGATCAGATCGGCTGGCTCGGCTTTTCCTACGACCAGGTCACGGACGGGCAGACATGGGACCAGTGGGGGTATCCGGGCGAGCCTGTCGGCGACAGCATGACCCTGATTATGAACCGGTCCGCTTACGGCGGGGAGGAATGCTCGGCGGGAGCCCCGTGCCGTCTCGTTGCCGGTTCCGGACTGGTCGAGGGCACGAGCGGCGGCCCGTGGATTCTGTGGGATGCGTCGAATCCCCATGCCAACAGCGTGGAGTCCTACTACCTGCCTTCGTGCAGCGCGTCGGTTTCACCCTATTTCGATCGCCACGCGGGCAATCTGTTCATGGCGGCTGAACGCCTGCAATGATGAGCCTGAAAACCGCCAGCACAAATATCAATCGACATGGTGCCGGGCAAAGCATGAAGAAGCGGTTGGCGCTGATTGCATTCTTCCTGGTTCTCGCCCACCCCTGCTTCCTTCAGGCATTCGAACTCAAGCCCTTCAACTCCGGAAACCAGAGCCCCCTGGTCCGAATTTATGGCCTGCCGTTCCCCGGGGAGGCGCAATTGACCCCGCCGGGCGGCAGGGATTTCAAGGTCGTTTTCGATCTGGCCAACTCCTGCGTGGTGGATTCCGCGTCAGGGGAAAAGATCACCATCGACGGCGAGACCAATCGAACGACGGTGGCGGGACGGTACGGGGTCGCTCAGAATGTTGAGGTGGGCGTTGAAATACCCTATGTCGTGCAGGGAGGCGGCTTTCTCGACGCCTTTATCGAAAACTACCATGACGCATTCGGTTTTTCCCAAGGGGACCGAAAACAGGTTTCCCGGAATCGGCTGCTCTTTCAATACGAGCGCGATGGAACGGACCGGATCCGCGTTGACAGCTCCGGCTCCGGGCTGGGGGACATTCGCCTGACGGCTGGATATCAGCTATACCGGAATTCGAGCGAAAGCCCCGCGGCGGTGGCTTTGCGGGCCGCCCTGAAACTGCCGACAGGGGACTCGGACCGGCTTTACGGGAGCGGCAGTACGGATCTGGCGCTGTGGTTGACCGCCGGCAGGGAATACGGGACCGGCTGGGGTCGGTGGGCGGTCTTCGGGGCGGCCGGAGTGCTGGGGATGACTGAGGGGAAAGTTCTGGAGGATCAGCAGCGGAATCTGGTGGAATTCGGAATGATCGGGATCGGCTGGCGCCCCCTCGACCGGTTCGCGCTGAAGGCGCAGATCGACGCGCACACGCCTTTCTTCAAGGACAGCGATCTGGTTGAGCTCGGCAGAAGTTCGGCGCAACTCATGATCGGCGGCACGCTTGCCATCTCCGAACGGACAACGATCGACATCGGAATCGGCGAGGACATCATCATCAAGACCTCACCGGATGTCGTCTTCCATATTGCCGTTCAGAGCCGTTTCTAAGGAAACGGCCCGGGTCTGCAGGAGGTTTTAATCCCGCCATGCCGCGGCGACGAAGAGATAATTATTCCACCGTGAAATCTTTGAAAGCCACCTTCAGCGCTTCATCTTGATCATAGGCAAGCGCCATGGAGGTGTGAGGGCCCTTTTCCAGGGGTATCTTAACCGACACCCGCCACCCTGATTTCAGCCAGCGTTCGTTCTTGTACATGCTGACCACATCTGACCGGTCGGTGTAGTATTTCGCTTCGCCGACCGCTTTGCCGTCGACATAAACGATGATCTTCTTGAGCGGTGCACCGTCCTCTTTGTCGGCGGCCCATCCGATCGCCGTGAATCCGCCTTTCTCGTATTTCGCGAAATCATAAAAGCACAGGGGCGGGACATTGGATGTGTCGAAATTCCTGGCGTAGTCCTTTTCCCCGGAACAAGCGCTGAACAGCATAACCATACCGGCAAATCCAATCGCGATGATCCTCGCGGCAAGTTTCATATCGAACCTCCGTTGACGATTTTGTCCTTCGCTTCACTATCGAGAATGGCGCACATATCTATCAGAAATGATCGACATTCGCAAAGGATACTTCAGGTAATGTACGGGAATATTGAAGGAGCGGAATCGAAGACAAGATGGAGATTTGCCGGGATCATGGGGCACCCTTGCTGGTTGTAAATGTCCTGTTCCCGGGTTTGCATTACAGGCAATATCATTTCCCGCCATCACATAAAAACAGGGGCGAGATCATTTCGACCCAGCCCCTGTTTTTGAGAGAGGAAGGTTAGTGGCGCATCCGCTCGTGCCGCCTCTCTCCCGGCACCTTCCGCCATTGCGGCGGTTGTTCACAATTCAAACGGTCATTTGCCCTTCTTGTAGGCGCAGGGCGTGCACATGGGGTCCACCCAACCCTTGTACA
>JAXDBM010000047.1:0-53145 GCA_034678725.1 Syntrophales bacterium
TCGCCAATTAAAGCGGTACGTGAGCTGGGTTCAGAACGTCGTGAGACAGTTCGGTCCCTATCTGTTGTGGGCGCAGGATATTTGAGAGGAGCTGTCCCTAGTACGAGAGGACCGGGATGGACGAACCGATGGTGTTCCAGTTGTCGCGCCAGCGGCATCGCTGGGTAGCTAAGTTCGGAAGGGATAACCGCTGAAAGCATCTAAGCGGGAAGCCCACCTCAAGATAAGATATCCCTCCTGATGGAGACATCAGGACTGAAGACCCCTCGTAGAGTACGAGGTTGATAGGTCAGGTGTGCAAGCACAGTAATGTGTTGAGCTTACTGATACTAATCGGTCGTGCGGCTTGACCATAATTATGGTCTGATGATTAAATTTGCGTCAGCGGACGTTCACAGTATGCGATTGTTATTATAAAACATGAAGATATCTCGGTGGTTATAGCGGAGAGGACCCACCCGTTCCCATCCCGAACACGGAAGTTAAGCTCTCTTGCGCCGATGGTACTGCATGGGCGACTGTGTGGGAGAGTAGGTCACTGCCGGGATTTAATAAAAAACCCCTTCTTTGAGAAGGGGTTTTTTATTTTGCAACATCCATGGCATTGTGTTATAAAATCGGCAAAGTGCATCACACTAACCACCCGGAGAGCGGCATTTATGTCTGGTCATTCAAAATGGAGTACCATCAAGAGAAAAAAAGGGGCCATTGATGCAAAAAGAGGAAAAATCTTTACGAAAATAATCAAAGAAATTTCACTCGCAGCCAGGTTGGGCGGCGGGGATCCCGAGGCGAACGCCCGGCTGCGGCAGGCCATCATGGCGGCAAAAGATGAAAACATGCCCAAGGACAATATCGAACGGGCCATCAAGAAAGGAACCGGGTCGGGGACGGATGCCGTCAATTACGAAGAAGTTACCTACGAGGGTTACGGTCCTGGCGGCGTGGCGATTCTGGTGGAAGTGATGACTGACAATAAAAACCGGACGGTTGCTGAAATCCGGCACATCCTTTCCAAGCATGGCGGAAACCTGGGTGAAAATGGCTGCGTTGCCTGGATGTTTGAAAAAAAGGGGACCATCCTTCTGGACAAAAAGTCTATTGGCGAGGACGAACTGATGGAACTGGCGCTCGAAGCGGGTGCGCAGGATGTTCGGGAAGAAGAAAATGAGTTTCTTGTCATTACCGATCCGGCCTCTTTCGAGGGGGTCAAGAAAGCCATTGACCAGCGAAATCTCAAGTGCATCGAGGCCCGGGTCAGCATGATTCCGCAGACGACGGTTAATCTGGAGACGGGAAAGGCGGAACAGATGCTCAAACTGATGGAGAAACTGGAAGACAACGACGATGTTCAGAATGTTTATGCCAATTTTGACATTGCCGATGATATCATGGAAAGAATCAGCGCCTAAACTGCGGCTTCACGGGTGATCCGGATCCGCTGTCCGGATTTTTTTCAAGAGTTCCGTTTTGAGAGTACTGGGTGTGGATCCGGGCCTTATCAGGACAGGCTATGCGATCATCGATCAGCGTCGCCACGGGTTGCAATACATACTCTACGGAGAGATCGGACCAGACAGGGGAAATCCCTTTTCTCACAGCTTGATGACGATTTATGATCGTCTTTCCGATGTGATCCGGGAAACCAGCCCGGATTGCATGGCTGTTGAAAGCGTTTTTTACGGGAAAAACGTGAAGAGTCTGATCAAGCAAGCCCATGTGCGCGGCATCGTGCTGCTTGCGGGCGCGCGCAGCGGGACGCCGATTTTCGAATATTCTCCGCTGGAAATTAAAAGGGCTGTTGTGGGATACGGGCGTGCGGAAAAGAGGCAGGTTCAGCAGATGGTCAAAGCCATCCTGAAGCTGACCGATCTGCCGCCGTCCGATGCCGCCGATGCAATGGCCGCCGCGATCTGCCACGCCAATGCTTTAAAGACCTCGTCTGTCTGAAATGATCGCAAGAATCAAAGGTACACTCATCCATAAAACTATCGGGCACGTGATTGTTGACGCCCACGGGATCGGCTACCGGGTCTTCATCCCCCTTTCCACTTTCTATGAACTTCCCGACACGGGCCAGGCAGTGATGCTGAATATTCACACCCATGTCAAGGAGGATGCCATTCATCTTTTCGGCTTTTACAAGCGGGAAGACCAGGATGTTTTCCAGATGCTGATATCGGTTGCCGGCATCGGGCCCAAATTGGCGCTGAATATCCTCTCCGGCATTCCGGCCGCGGAGTTTCTCGGGGCAATAACACAGGGGAACCTCAGCCGGCTGATTGCGATCCCGGGGGTCGGCAGGAAAACAGCCGAACGGATGATTGTGGAATTGAAGGATCGGATCCTGAAAATGGAATTGAAAGAGACACGAGCCGATCAAAAAACGGATGCGCACGATGATGAAGCGATGAAGGAGGATGCGCTTTCAGCCCTGGTCAATCTGGGATACAAAAGCGCCTTAGCTAAAAATGCCATCGACAGAATCATTGCCGCCTCTTCCGAGAAGTTGAGCCTGGATGTCCTGTTGAAGCAGTCGCTGAAAGCGCTCTCGGGATGACCGGCTGAAAAGGAAATCCGGATGACAGACAAAATCGTGAAAAATCCATTGATTGATCCGATCGTGCTGGAAGCGGAAGATGGTTTTGAACTTTCCCTCCGCCCGAGAAATCTCGACGAGTACATTGGACAGGAAAAGATAAAAAGCAACCTATCGGTTTTTATCAAGGCGGCGAAGGGAAGAAGGGAGTCACTGGATCATGTTCTTCTCTACGGGCCGCCCGGTCTGGGAAAGACGACCCTTGCCTATATCATGGCGAGGGAAATGAGTGCCGATATCAAGGTAACCTCCGGTCCGGTCATTGAACGGCCGGGAGATCTGGCCGCCATCCTGACCAACCTGCACGACCATGACATTCTCTTTATTGACGAAATTCACAGACTGTCGCATGTCGTCGAGGAGATTCTCTATCCCGCCATGGAAGACTTCCACATCGATATCCTGATCGGCCAGGGCCCGTCGGCGCGGTCGATGAAACTGGAGATTCCGAAATTCACGCTCATCGGCGCCACGACCCGGGCAGGCCTGCTGACTTCTCCGCTGCGGGACCGGTTTGGCATGAGCTTCCGCTTCGGCTTCTACAGTCCGGATGAACTGTCGATCATTCTCAAAAGATCGGCAAAGATCCTGGTCGTGGACCTGGATGAGGAGGGCGCCCGGGAAATGGCCCATCGATCCCGCGGGACTCCCCGCATCGCGAACCGTCTGCTGAGGCGCGTCCGGGACTTCGCGCAGGTCAGGTCGGACGGCAGGATTGACAGGGATGTGACGGTTGCGGCGCTCGACCTGCTGGAAGTGGATCACCGGGGTTTTGACCACATGGACCGGCTGATTCTGTTGACATTGATCGACAAGTTTGGCGGCGGTCCGGTCGGCATCGACAATATGTCCGCTGCCATCGGTGAGGAAAAGACGACAATCGAGGACGTATACGAACCTTTTCTCATCCAGGAAGGATATATTCAGAGGACATCGCGGGGCCGGATGGCAACAAAGCTGGCCTACGCGCATTTCGGAAAATGCTGGCCAAATGACGGTCAAAAGGAACTGTTCTGAAATGAAAATGCTGCTCCACATCTGCTGCGCCCCCTGCACCATTTACCCGCTGCATCAGCTTCGTCAGGCTGGACATGATGTCAGCGGTCTCTTTTACAATCCGAACATACACCCCTATCTGGAGTACGCAAAGCGGCTTCACACCCTGAAAGCGTATGCAGACCGTCAGGGTCTCATGGTCATTTGGCCGGAAGGCTATGATATGGAGGCTTTTTTGAGAGGCGTCGCTTTCCGGGAAGCGGACCGGTGCCTGCACTGTTACGACCTCAGGCTGCGCTTGACGGCCATGACGGCGAAGCGAGGAGCGTTCGCGGCATTTTCAACGACATTGCTTTACAGCAAGTTTCAGAAACACGAGATCATCAAGGGAATCGGAGAATCCCTGGCCAGGGAATTCGGAGTGCCTTTTTATTATCAGGACTTCCGGGAAGGCTGGAAAGAAGGCGTTCGAATTTCGAAAGAAATGGGAATGTACCGCCAGCCGTACTGCGGTTGCATATATAGTGAAAAGGAACGCTATTGCGAGGATCACGGGCCTGCCTGAAATGATCGTGTGTCGATTCTGACACAGATCGCTCTGCAGCCCTTTTTTATTTGCCAATCGGTTTATCCCATCATAAACGAAAATACCCCTATTTCCGATCGCTTGAATGAATAAAATGTTTCGTGGACATTGTGGCGCCTGATGGTACTTATTTTGCATTAAGATAAAAACACAGTATGAATCAAATCACAGAAGCCGGAATGCATCTATGTATTTGCAAAGAACCATTAAACAGGCCATTGAGTGCAGCAGCGTCGGTCTCCATTCAGGCCGAAAGGTCAGCATGAGAATAAAACCCGCGGACGTTGATGCGGGGATTACCTTCGTACGCACCGACCTGTCTCAGAATCAGGGCATCAAGGCGGATATCGCAAGTGTTTGCGATACGACCCTGGCCACAACCATTGGAAACAATGGATCGGCCGTCTCAACCGTGGAACACCTGATGTCCGCTTTCAGCGGCATGGGTGTCGACAATGCTGTGGTCGAGGTCAATGCTCCGGAAGTTCCCATCATGGACGGCAGTGCTTTGCCTTTTGTCAATTTACTGAAGTCGGTTGGAACCCGCCCTCAAGGAAAGTGCAAGAAATTACTGGTAATTAAAAAGGCAATATCGGTCGAGGATGAGGCCGGAACAGCTATGCTGCTACCGGCTTCCGAATTCAAAATCACCTATAAAATTGATTTCAAACATCCCGTTATCGGACAGCAGTCCTATCACATGACATTTTCGGATGTGAATTATGAACAGGAGATCTGTGCGGCGCGAACCTTCGGGTTTCTGAAGGATGTCGAATATCTCCAGGCAAGAGGGCTTGCGCTCGGCGGTTCTCTCAAGAATGCCATCGTCCTGAACGATCAGAAAATTATCAATAAAGAGGGATTGAGATGTCCCGAGGAATTTGTGAAACACAAGATTCTCGACGCCATCGGCGATCTCTCCCTGCTCGGTATGCCGATCATCGGCCATTTTATTGCCTATAAGTCCGGTCACAAGCTGAACAATTCCCTGTTACGGGAAATTCTGGCGCATGAAGAGTGCTGGTCCATCGTCCATCATTTTCCAAAAGAAGACCCCGTAACGACAGCCCCCCTGCCACTGAACGTACCTGCCTTTCGTGTTCTGGATGCGATCAACGCGTAGAGAACACGGATATCGAAGGGATCGTGTCTTACATCATGGCGCCAATGGTGTGTATTCCGATAATTCCCCCTGTTGTGACCATACCGTCATCATCGTTTTTGGATTCCCTGCCGATTCATCATCCTCGCAAATAGGACATCCCCGTAAATAGGACTTGCATTTTAAGCACCGCTTCTCTAGTATACTTGCAAGCTTTCAAATCATCAAAAAATCTGTACTTTTGATCAATCGAGGCAAAACAAGACCGGCATGAGAAAGTGCCATTTTCCTTCCATCGCAATTCTTGTACTTTTCGTTGCAAGTCTCTGTCCAGTCGTGCCTGCGCACGGGGATGAGGCCAGAATCAGCGGTGTTTTAATTACACAAAATATTGAACATATTCAGTTGTATGCCAAAGTTACGAATGCCTTTACTCGGGATATGGAATCTGCAATTCTGGCTGGCGTTCCCACCACCTTCACGTTTTTGCTGGATCTGTATCAGGAGCGGAGGCTTTGGCCTGACCGGAAAGTCGCCGGGATCGAGATCAAACACACGATCAAGTATGACAATATCAAGAAAACATTTTATGTCTGGACTGCCGGCAATCAGGAACCGGAAGGATTTCAAGATTTTGAGACGGCAAAACGGGTCATGACGGAGTTAAACGGCGTGGTCGTCGCTTCCGTCAAGAAACTTTGGAAAAACACACCGACCTATCTCATGATCAAGGCGAAACTGGACAAGGTGCGCCTTCCTCTGGGAATGGAATATGTTCTCATCTTTGTTTCTCTGTGGGATTTTGAGACCGACTGGTACAAACAGAGGTTTCTGTTCTGATCCTGTCAGGCGAATGGACCTTGGGGCATGGATACGGCGGAATCAAGACGACGAAAAAGAGAGCGCATTATCATCGTTGTCACCGTTTTTGTCGTTCTGGTGCTTTCATTTCTTGAATATCTGCTGTTCCGCACAGAGATCATCCTTCCAACTTCAAACAACATCCTGATCTACGGATTGATCAATATCAACCTGATCTTGATCATCCTTCTGATTTTTCTGATTATCCGAAATGTCGTGAAGCTCGTCTTCGAGCGCAGGCGCGGCGTTATCGGGTCAAAACTCCGGACGAAGCTGGTGGCGGCTTTCGTCAGCCTTTCCCTGATTCCAACCGTGCTTCTTTTTCTCGTCTCGATCAATTTCCTCTCGTACAGTATCGATAACTGGTTCAGCATGCGAATTGGAGATGCGCTGAACCAGACGGTCGAAGTTGCCCAGATTTATTATCAGAGAACCACGGAACAGGCCAAATATTACGCCAGGCAGATCAGTGAGGACATCACCCGCAACCGCCTCTATCAAAGCGAACGGGAGCGTTATCTCAACGCCCTGATGGAGCAGAGGCAGAAAAATTTCAGATTCAGCGTACTGGAGGTGCATTTCGATAGCAGCAGAAAGAAACTCGTTGTGTTCGACAAGGACAATCCGGAACTCAAGCCCGTGCCGCTGACGGCAAAGGAGCTGGAAGATGTTTTCCTTGGCAAGGACATCTCCATGGTCAATCCTTCCGGAGCCGGTGATTTGGTCAGTGGTGCCGTGCCCATTTATGCTTATGCCGCACCGAAGGACGTCATTGGCGTGGCTCTGGTCGGAATTTATCTGCCCAGGACCCTGACGGATAAAATCGCCGTCATTTCGAAAACATCTGAACAGTACAAGCAATTGGTGCTCTTGAAAGACCCGTTGAAATTCACCTATATCATTACGCTGTTCCTGGTCATGCTCCTGATTATTTTTGCAGCGACGTGGTTTGGACTCTTCCTCGCCAAAGGGATAACGGGGCCCATTCAGGATCTTGCGGAGGCAACCCGGAAAATTGCGCAGGGAGACCTGGATCATCAGATCAATATTGTGGCAGCCGATGAGATCGGCGTTCTGGTCGATTCATTCAACCGGATGACAAAAGATTTGAAGAAGAGCAACCAGAGGCTGGAGCAGGTCAACTTGGATGTTGAAAGTCGGCGGAAATACATGGAGACTGTTCTCCGCAATGTATCCGCCGGCGTTGTGTCCGTTGACCGGGAGGGAATCATTACGACCATCAACCGGGCTGCTGAAAAAATGCTGGATATCCAGACGCAGAGCATTCTGAATAAACGTTATGAAGAGGTTCTGGATCCGGAACATTTCGCCCTCGCGGCCGAACTTTTTCAGGAGCTTCACGAGAGTGAGGAGGGGTCCATTGAAAAGCAGCTGGAACTGACGATCAAAGACAGGGCATTGACATTTCTCATGACCACGACCCTGCTCAGGGATGATGAAGGCCACGATATGGGTATGGTTGTCGTCTTTGAAGATGTGACGCAGTTGCAGCGGGCCGAGCGGGCGGCTGCCTGGCGCGAGGTGGCCAGGCGGATGGCCCATGAGATTAAAAACCCATTGACGCCGGTTCAATTGTCCGCCCAGAGGCTGCAAAAAAAATTTGGGGACAAGGTGGACGAAGACAGTGACGTGTTTCATGAATGCACAAGAACCATCATCAATCAGGTTGACGTTTTGAAAAATCTGGTGGATGCATTTTCCCGTTATGCAAGGATGCCCGTGACCAAGCCCGCGATGAACGACCTGAACGAAGTGATCCATGATTCGGTGATCCTCTTTCAGGAGGCCCATAAGGACATTGCCTTTCATTTTCACAGGGGCGTTGACATTCCCAGGTTGAATCTGGATCCGGAACAGATGAAGCGGGTCATGATCAATCTGTTGGACAATGCGGTCGCAGCCGTTGAAAGGCAGGGGGGGCGCATTGAAATCAGTACATCCTATGACGGAGGTCGTCACCGGGCGGCAGTCGAGGTGGCCGACAACGGCTGCGGCATACCTCCCGCCTATAAGGGGCGGATGGGAGAGCCTTATTTCTCAACCAAAAGGTCCGGCTCCGGTCTTGGTCTTGCGATCGTAAAATCGATCATTGCCGATCATCAAGGCCATCTGCAAGTCCGGGACAACAGTCCGAGAGGAACCATTGTTTTTTTTGAGTTGCCTGTGCCGGAAGCCTGACGGTTCAATAAATGACGAGATGTTGAGAAGGTTATGAAAAAAACGGTTTTGATTGTTGATGACGAGGAGATGATCCGGCAATCGCTGGAAGGCATTCTCACGGATGAGGGGTATGATGTCCTTACCGCATCAAGCGGTGAAGAGGCCCTGAAAATTATCGAGGACGAGTTGCCAAGCCTGGTCCTTCTGGACATCTGGCTGCCGGGGATGGACGGCCTGGAAGCCTTGAAAGTAATCAAGTCGGATTACCCCGCTGTCTGTGTCGTCATGATGTCCGGCCACGGCACCATCGAGACCGCCGTGAAGGCAACCAAGCTGGGCGCTTTTGACTTTATCGAAAAACCCCTGTCCCTCGAGAAGGTGATTCTTGCCGTCGATCATGCCTTGGACATGATTCGCCTGGAAGAGGAAAACCGGCTTTTGAAGCAGAAATTGTCCCGGGAATATGAGTTGACGGGAAACAGCTCGGCTATCACTGAACTGAAAGAGATGATCAGCTTGGTCGCGCCGACCAACGCCTGGATCCTGATCATGGGTGAAAACGGTACGGGAAAGGAACTGGTTGCCAGATCCATCCACCGGCAGAGCAAGCGGGTGCTCAAGCCCTTTGTCGAGGTGAACTGCGCGGCCATCCCGGAGGATCTGATCGAGAGCGAACTGTTCGGGCATGAAAAAGGGGCGTTTACGGGTGCGACGGCGAAAAAGCGGGGGAAATTCGACCTTGCCCATGAGGGGACGATTTTTCTCGATGAAGTCGCCGACATGAGCCTGAAGGCGCAGGCAAAGATCCTCAGAATCCTGCAGGAGAAGAAATTCGAGCGTGTCGGCGGCACGAAACTGATTGCCACCGATGTCCGGGTGCTGGCCGCCACAAACAAGGACCTCGAAAAGGAAATGGAGGAAGGAAGGTTTCGCCAGGACCTTTTTTACCGCCTGAACGTCATTCCCCTCCGGATTGCATCCCTGAGAGAGCGAAAGGACGACATCCCGCCGCTTGTCAACCGCTTTCTGAAGGAACTTGCCGTGAAGGAGGGCGGGCAGGAAAAGTCGATCGCAGACGATGCCCTCGCTCTCCTGATGGAGCACAACTGGCCGGGCAACGTGAGAGAATTGAAAAATATCATCGAAAGGCTTTTTATCATGACGCCGTCGCAGACGATCTCAGCCGGCGACATTCCAGCGCTGTTCAGGGAATACGGCCAGGATCAGCAGGCGGTTGCCGGCATTTTTCCCGTTTCGCTCAAGGCGGCAAAGGTGAATTTCGAAAAACAGTATATTGAAAAGAAACTTCGTGAGTTCGAAGGGAATATTTCCAAAACGGCGGAGGCAATCGGACTGGAGAGGAGCAACCTTCACCGGAAAATAAAAAGTTACGGTCTGGAGGTCAAAGCCACGGAAGGAGAGGTTTGAGAAACAAGGCGATTTTCCACTGTCTGATCAGCCGGATGCCGCTTCTTTCTTCAGGTCGGGAAGGGAGAACTTGTTGAAGGGCAAAAAGATGAGCCCGAGGACAATGATCATGGCGATGGACAGGAAATGATAGATGATGGCGAATGCAAGTGCATCGGCCTTCGGAATGCCAAACAGAGTGAGCCCAAGAATGCAGGCGTAATGCCAGTTGCCGATGAAGCCGGGCGCCGTCGGAATCGCGATGCCGATGAGCAGAATGATCACCGATACGGTTGCCGCCATGAGGGACAGGCGAAAATCGAAAGCAAAGAAAAGACTGTACACGGCCAGGATGTCGATGATCCAGATGGCTAGGGAGAGAAGCGAAACTGCCGCGAGCAGTCTGAAATGCCTGAATATCATGAATCCATCGATCAGATGGTGAAGCATTTCCTGGAGTTTTCCGGCAAAGCGCCCCGGGGACCGGTTGATCAGAGGGTTTAGCACCTTCATGGTGGCGTCCCGCTTGGCCGGTATCCAGATCATCGCGGCCAGCATCACCAGGGTGATAAAAAAAACGATCACGGCTGATGTGGTGAGCCAGGGGGGCAAAGCAGGGTTTGACAGAAGGACAGCGGCAAAGATGAGCAGGATCGCGGTGCTGTCAAAAACCCGTTCGACGAGAATCGTCCCCAGCGCTGCCGGCATGGTGATGCGACTTTTTTTCGTTATGAGATAGGGCCTCGCCAGTTCGCCGAGTCTTGCCGGCAATGCCGTTATCGCCAGAAAACCGACGCTGGTGACGGAAAAGAGGGAAAGCTGGTCCACACGATCGAGGGGGTTCAGCATCAGTCCCCAGCGGACGGAGCGGAGCCACTGCATGACCAATATGACAAAAAGGAAGAGCAGCGCATAGCCCCCCCGGACAGCATGGAGACCGTCGGCGACTTGCTCGAAATCGATGCCCCGGACAGACAGGTAAACGAGGAACGCGCTGAGCAGGATTCCGGCCGCCAGTTTCTTTTTCATCGGAACGCCCTGTCAAAGAACGTTAAGGTGCGCCGCCAGGCAGAACTCGCTTTCACAGGCTATTTGGCAGCCAGATTTTCCTGAATCTTATCGTGGATGATTTGGGACGATGCCTTGTTTCCGAGCAGACCGACCCGAATGCCGACAGTCGTCAGGTCTCTGGCCTTGTAGCTGATCCTGAACTTGACCGTGTCGTCGTTGATGACGGCATGAATGGTACCCGCTCCGATCTCCCGGTTCGGTTCCACTTCCTTCCCGCGCATATCCGCAACGGTTTTTTCACAGGCACTCCAGACTTTATCGATGGGTGCCTGGTAATCCGTGACCAGCTCCTGGTCGATGTAGTAGTAGGTCCCCGCTCCGGCGCCAAGCATGCCTCCGATCACCAGAATTTCGGAGCCGCAGGCAGAAATGATCATCAAACTCGACACCAGCATCAGCAAACTTGTCTTTTTTTTCAGCATGGGCTTTTCCTCTCCAATCCGGTTCGCTATCCTTGTTCCGGAAATCCGAGATATGGAGCAAGTCCAATCACGGCTTCGGAATCTCACTCCCCGCTTACTTTTGCATATTCACGCAGGAGTTCCTCCTGCCTTTTGTTCAGGTGGGTCGGGATGGTGACCACCGCTTCGATAATCTGGTCCCCCCGCCCGAAGCCCCGCAAATTCGCGATGCCCTTGCCCTTCAGGCGGAAGGTCTTTCCCGTCTGGGTACCCTTCGGGATCTTCAACTTTTCGACGCCTTCGAGGGTCGGCACCTCGATACTCGCTCCCAGGGCTGCCTGGATGAACGATATGGGGATTCGGCAGTATATGTCGTTCCCGCTTCTTTCGAAATACTCGTGAGGCTCCACGTGAATAAATACATACAGATCGCCATTCGGTCCGCCGAAGGATCCCTCTTCCCCCTCGCCGCGAAGCCTCAGGCGGGAACCGGTTTCCACGCCAGCGGGTATCTTGATATTGACTTTCTTGGTGACTTTTTTCCGGCCTGTCCCCGTGCATGATCTGCAGGGGTCCGCAATGACCACCCCCTCACCGTTGCAGTTCGGGCAGGTTGTGCTGATGCTGAAAAACCCGCTTGACTGGGTAACCTGTCCCCTTCCTTTGCAGCGGCGGCATGTTTCAGGGACTGTCCCTGGTGCGGCGCCCGTCCCCCGACAGTCCCGGCAGGTTTCGAGCTTGGTGATGTCGATATCGGTGGACATGCCGAACGCGGATTCCATAAAGGATATTTTCAGGTCGTAGCGGAGATCGGAACCCGCCCTTGCCGCCGACCGGGATCGCGAACGACCGTTGCTGAATCCGAAGACATCCTCGAAAATGCTGCCGAAACTGGAAAAAATATCCTCAAATCCCGAGAACCCCCGGAAACCGGTATTGTTGAGCCCTTCGTGGCCGAAACGGTCGTAGATTTCCCGTTTTTCCCGATCGCTCAAGGCTTCGTACGCTTCGGCGGCTTCCTTGAACTTCTCCTCCGCTTCCTTGTCCCCGGGATTGCGATCCGGGTGGTATTGCATCGCCAGCCTGCGATAGTTTTTTTTGATCTCTTCGTCCGGGGCGGTACGGTCAACGCCGAGAACCTTGTAGTAGTCGCGCTTCGTCATGGAACCGTCTGTTTAACTCCGTGGCAGCATCTTCCCATCCCAATCTGCCTTTGTAATTCACTAAAATAGGTTCAGTGCCTTGCGATGTCAAGAAAGGCAGCGGGATCATCGCAGAAGGCGATTCAGGGCTTCTTCGTATTTCTCTTTTGTTTTTGATATGATATCCACCGGAAGCTCGGGGGCCGGCGGTTTTTGATTCCAGGCGACGGATAGCAGATAGTCGCGCAGAAACTGCTTGTCAAAGCTTTTTTGCGCCCGTCCCGGTTCATATTCACTTTTCGGCCAGAATCTGGACGAGTCTGGCGTCAGCAGTTCATCGATCAGGATCAACTCATCATTCCTGACTCCGAACTCCATCTTGGTGTCGGCAATGATGATGCCCGCCTTTGCAGCGATTTCGGTAGCCCTTTTATAAATGGCGAGGCTTGCGTGAATCACCTTTTCGGAACGTTCCGATCCGATGAGGTTCTCCATCTCTTCCCGGGTTATCGCCTGGTCGTGATCACCCTCCGGGGCCTTGGTCGACGGGGTGAAGATCGGTTCGGAAAGCCGCTCGGACTCTCTTAAACCCCTGGGAAGGCGAATGCCGGAAACCGTACCGTCCCGGCAATAATCCTTCCAGCCGGAACCGCTGAGGTATCCCCTCACAATGCATTCCACGGGGAGAGGCAGCGCCTTCTTGACCAGCATGGACCTTCCCTTCAGTGTCTCCCGGTAAGGATCGCATGCCTTTGGAAAATCATCGGGATTGGTCGTGATGAAATGATTGGGGATAATGTCCTGCGTCTTCTTGAACCAGAAGGCGGACATTCGGGTCAGGATCTCCCCTTTCCCCGGTATGGGATCGGGCATGATGACGTCAAAAGCGGAGATTCTGTCCGTGGCCACGATGAGAAGGCGGTCGTCGAGATCATAGATGTCCCGGACTTTTCCCCGGCTGGCGAAAGGCAATGTTCCAAAATCGGTTTTGATGACGTTGGGTGGATTCATGAAGGCTACCTGTTTCTGTTATCTTAAAAAGGGATTGTACCGCTTTTCACGGCCGATGGTTGAAGTCGGCATCCCGCCGTAATTGTGCCCCGGCAGAACCGTTGTGTCATCGGGCAGGGTGCAGAGTTTCTCCTGAATGGATCGCGCCATGACCCTGCCAGATCCGCCGGGGAGGTCGGTTCTGCCGACACCGCCGACAAAGAGCGTGTCTCCCGTGAAGACATGACCTTCCGTGAAAAGCGACATGCTGCCCGGCGAGTGTCCCGGCGTGTGGAGGACTTTCAGGGAGACGCCGCCCACGGTCAGGACATCCCCGTCCCGGACCGTGATATCCGCCGCCGGCGAGCGTTTGGCGCCGAACATGCGAAGGATCATGGCCGGTGTGGAGGTGAGCATTTCGGCATCGCTTTCGTGAATCACGATTTTGGCCCCGGTTTTGCTTTTCATTTCCGTATTTCCGGAAATATGGTCCACATGACCGTGGGTATTGACGATGTATTGAATTCGCAGGCCGCTTTTTTCAGCCAGTGCGATGATATCATCGATCCTGGCTGCCGGGTCGATCACCAGCGCGTCACCCGTGGCGGAGTCGCCCACCAGATAGGCAAACACAGCCATATGGCCAACCTGCATTTGCTTTAGAAACATCTCATATTCTCCGTTCGATCTTGAGCTGAAACGCCGGGGCAACCCCTATCACTGTTGGCGCATTCAAGTCAATGGAATTCAAAATGTTCGCATTTTGTCCGCCACCACCCAGGACGCAAATCCGCTGCCGCGCTCGATGCAGGCGTTCATGCCTTCTGCCGGGATCATCTCCAGAATCTCGTTCATCGAATGAATCCGGCTTCGCATCAGGATCATTTTCTCCGTCAAGGCCAGCATTTTGACGATCAACCGGTCCCGATCCGGTTCCTCGATGACGAGCCTCCCTTCCGGTCTGAGTACACGAATGAACTCCCGGATGGCTGCCCGCTGATCGAAAAAATGATGAAGGGCGTCAACGGCCATCACCCGGTCGAATGTGGCATCGGCAAACGGGAGTTGCTCGGCGCGCGCCCGAAGTGCGTCCAGCCCGTGCTTGGCCTGTGCCTGCCTCAGCATGGGCAGCGAAAAGTCAGAGACCACGAGCATGCGCGTCGACGAAATCAGACGGGATGAAACCCTGCCGGTTCCTCCACCGGCATCGAGGAGGTACCCGTTGACGGGGAGTTTCAGCAATTCGCGAAGGCGATTCGAGACGGGCAGTTGAACAATCCGGTCATAGATCGGGGCAATCCAGTCAAAATGGTTAAACATGCTCAGGATTTCCGGGGAATAACCAACTCGGGGAAATTGGTGAAGACGCCGTCCGCTCTCATGGCCCGTACCCTGGCCAGGTCGTCGGGAAAGTTGACGGTGTAGACAAAGAACTTCAGGCCCCGCCGGTGCGCATCCTCGACAAATTCCCGGTTTGTGAAAGCGAGGCCCGCATGAACCGAAAAAGCCTCCAGTTCTTCGGCAAATCTGGCATAGTGACGAGGGACGCCCAAGATCAGAGCACCCGTCCGAATGGCCGGATCAAGCGGTTTGACTCTGGACAGTTCACGGTGATCGAAGGAAGAAAGGATCACCTGTTCATACTGCCATCTCCGGTTTATGATGTAATCCCGGACCAGTTTCACCGCTGGAGCGGCGGTTCCAACGCCTTTCAACTCCACGTTGATGCCGGCCCGTCGCTCAACAAGATCAAAGACTTCCCGCAGCAGGGGGATGCGCTGTCCCTTGCCGGCGTCCAGTGTCCGCAGATGGGCCAGCGTTTTTTCCGTGACGTACCCCCGTCCGCTGGTGGTGTACTCCAGCCGTTCGTCATGGATCACCACAAGTTCGCCTTCGACGCAGAATACGTCGATCTCGATCCACGGGGCGCCCATCGAAAGGGCCTTTTCGATGGCCAGCAAGGTGTTTTCCGGTTCGTGGCCGCTTGCACCCCGATGTGCAAAACAGATGAATTCACGCTTCGGTTTTTCCATCTTTTCACCGATTGCCGCCGGACGGGATTTGCAGCAGCAATGCCGTCAGTTCGGACGGCATGGTCCACATGGGGTGATGGCCCGTGGGAAGCTCGTGATAGGGCCATCCCGACGCTTTCGCTCTGCCGGCGGACCGAATGATGCCCTGGCCGCGGATGCCCATTTCCCCTTTGTCGGTGCAGAAAATATAGGTCCGCGGCAGTGCTGCGGCCATCTTGTTTTTCAGGTGGAAGGGCTGCAGGAAGGTTTGCAGGGGATGTTCGGTAAACCGGGGGTCGGATGCTTCCGCTCCGTTTACAGGCAGGCTCACCCCGCCGTTGGAATGATGTTCAACCAGCGTTTGTGCGACCGTCGGGTCGTAAAGGTCCTTGATCGCTTTGCCGTCTTCCGGGACCAGGGCGTCCAGAAAAACCAGGTGGGACAGACGATCGGTTGCCTGTTCCGCAACGCCCGTTATCACGGCACCGCCGTAACTGTGCCCGACCAGGATGACATGATGCAAATCCTCGAAAATAAGTACGTTTTTGATATCGAGGACGTGGGTGTCCACGGTGATTTCGGGATGGAAGAGGTGCCGGCGCTCCCCCAGACCCGTCAATGTCGGTGTGTAAACGTCATGCCCGGCAGCCCGCAGTCGTTGCGGTACAGATTGCCAGATCCATCCCCCGGCCGTGGCCCCGTGGACCAACATGTAAATCGCCATACCTACTCCCGAAGCGCCATGGTCGGTATTTTTCCGGGCCGTGATGCACAGCAAACCGTATCTGCCGGGAAAAAGGCAGATCCAGTGTCCGGTCAACAGTGCGACTACCGTTTTGAAGCTAATGAATTGGACTCCACCTGTCAAGGGGTTTCCAGTCTTTTTTCGCAGTGCATTTCGGTAACATTCTGTGGTGAGACAATTTGTAGGGTTTAATGCGGGCCGCACGACGAAAGGGATGCACGACAAAAGGGATTGACAGAAGCAGGCAGTTCTGGTTAGGAAAAGCGGCAAAACGAATTGGATGAGAAAAGCTTCCTGAAGGAGAGAAAAATGTTCAAGACTGCCATTACGGAAATGTTCGGCATCCGGTATCCCGTCATCTGCGGCGCCATGATGTGGCTGTGCAAGCCGAGATTCTGCGCAGCCATCTCGAATGCCGGCGGCATGGGCAATCTCACTGCAGGCAACTATGAAACGGAAGAAGAATTTCGAGACGCCATTCGCGAAACGCGGAAACTGACCGACAAGCCTTTCATGGTCAACATAACCCTTCTGCCGTCGCTGCGCATCACCGCCGCGCATCACCAGATGTACATCCGGGTCTGCGCGGAGGAAAGAGTGGCCGGCATCGAATTTTCGGGCACGCCTGTCGACAAGGCATCCGGAATGGAAGCCATCGATATGCTGAAAAAAGCGGGCGTCCGGCTGTTCCACAAGGTCGGCGCCGTCCGCCACGCCCTTCATGCGGAACATGTGGGCTACGACGGCATTTATGCCGCCGGCATCGAAGAAGGTGGGCACCCCCTCAATGATGACGTCACGACCATGATCCTGACACCCCGGATCGTGGATTCGGTAAAGATTCCGGTGGTCACGGTGGGCGGGATCGTCGATGGCAGGTCGCTCGCCGCCGCCCTTGTCCTGGGGGCCCAGGGCGTCATGATGGCCAGTCGTTTTGTAGCGACCCAAGAGTGCGAGGTGCACGACAACATCAAGCAGGAACTCATCAGAAGGCAGGAATATGAAACCCGGATATTCGGGAAATCCATCGGGCTTCAGGGGAGAGGTCTGAAGACCAAGGTCATTGACGAGATCTGCAGCATCGAAGAGCGCGGCGGCGGATTCGAGGAACTGATTCCGCTGCTGTCCGGCCAGCGCATCAGGGAGGCCTGGGAGAAGGGGGACGTGGATTATGCTCCACTCATGGTCGGCCAGTCGATCGGTCTGATTCACGACATTCCCACTTGCCGGGAGCTTCTCGACCGGATGGCCCGTGAAGCCTCCGGACACCTGACCAGGGCGAGCCGGCTGATTCCATCCTGACCAATCGTGACGCCGCACCGGCGGAAATGACGTCCGGTCGGGCAAGGTCATCCGGGTGGCGCGCTCGATGTTCTTCAGCCGCGCCGGACAAGTTGCGAAATGGACGGATGGATGGAGGTGTGAAAGTTTCCGTGTGAAACCACCGGACAAACTGCCGGTGCCGTTCGTGAAAGAATCGATGCGGATCGGAAAAAGCTGAATTTACAGACCCGGTCCGCCGCACATGAAGGATCCGGTCGGGTGGCCGGACCTTATCCCTTGAGGTGAGTCTATGACGAAGGAAGAAGCGTTCATTCGAGGAGAAATGGATCGAAGAATTATCGAAAGGAAGCTTTTGGGCGGCCAGCTTTCGGAAAAGGAATTGAAAAAGTACCTGTCGAAGCTGCCCGATGTCTCCGACAATGCGGAGGAGGTTGTCATTGAAATGGAACAGGCTCCGCCCGTCCCGGAGCCGTGAATCGAGATGCTGATCGACACGCATGCCCACATCGAAATGCGGGCATTCGATGCGGATCGCGACGATGTCATTCGCCGGGCCGGTGAGGCCGGGATTGATGCGATTGTGACGGTCGGGACGAACCTTCAGGACTGCAGGAAGGCGATCGCGATTGCGGGTCGATACGACCAGGTCTACGCCGCCATCGGCATTCATCCGCATGACGTGAACGGCATTGATGGGGATACATACCATCTCATTCGAAAGCTGGCCTGCCAGCCAAAGGTTGTGGCCTATGGGGAAATCGGTCTGGATTTTTTTCGAAACCGATCGCCTCGCAGTGATCAGATCCGGTGTTTCGGTGAACAGCTTGAACTGGCCGCCGAACTGGATTTGCCTGTGATTATCCATGACCGGGAGGCCCACACGGAAACGCTGGAGATGCTCTCCGGATGGAAGGGAAGGAAAGGGGGCATCGTCCACTGCTTTTCCGGTGATGCCACAATGGCAGGGAAGTGTCTGGACTTGGGATTTTACATTTCCGTTCCCGGACCGGTCACCTACCCGAAGTCGGAAAGGCTCCTGGATGTGGTTCGGCAGGTTCCCCTGGACCGCCTTCTGGTGGAAACGGATGCCCCTTATCTGAGCCCCCACCCCCGCCGCGGCCAACGCAACGAACCCGCCTATGTGGTGTACACGGCCAGAAAGGTCGCCGAGACGAAAGGATTGCCCATTGAAGAAGTGGCGGCGGCAACGACGCGCAATGCAAAAGCCGTTTTTGGCCTTGCATAGCTTCTGATAACCCTCCCCCGGTATTCCTTTGAAATTCCGATCTAAACTTTAAGCTTAAATGAATCGAATCCTCCGATCCGGAAGCGCCGACTGCCCGCGAATTCACTTGATTTAGCGGCCTGAAAAGAGTAATTTGGCAATACGGGGGTGCCGAAGAGGCTGAGAGAATACCCTTTGAACCTGACCTGGGTAATGCCAGCGTAGGAAGTGGCATCTGAAAATCGTCAATCGCGATCAGCTCACGAGGGGCCATTCCCGGAAGTAGGGTAGAGGCCCCTTTTTGTTTTTTGCGGAAGCCTCCAGATCCGTTACGACCAGGGGAGCATTGCATGAAAAAAATCGTTTTTGTCCTTTCCGGTGGTCCAATACAGGATGCCGGTTTTTTTCGGGAGCAGTGCGAAAGCTGTCAGCCGGTGTCGACCATCTGTGCCGACGGCGGGGCCAGACATGCCTACCACATGGGCATTGTTCCCGACTTGATTATCGGAGACATGGATTCGCTGGACGGAGCGCTTCAGGGTCATTTTGTCAGGCAGGGAAGCCGGATCATGCGTTATCCCCGCTCCAAAGACGAGACGGACACGCAACTGGCGCTGGAAATGGCCTTCATGACCGCGCCCGACGAGATCCGGGTTTTCGGGGCAATCGGCGCCAGGCTCGATCATACACTGGCCAATCTATCCCTGCTGGTTCTGGCCGCCAAGCGGGGGTTCCCCGTCCGCCTGGTCGATGAGTGGTGCGAGATTTTTGCCGTGAGGGAAAAAGCGCTGATCGAAGGCGAGCCCGGACAGACCGTATCCCTTTTTCCCTTCGGTTCCGATGTGACCGGAATTACCCTGGAGGGTTTCGAATATCCGTTAACGGATGCGGCGATGACGGTCAGCCGCCCTTACGGAATCAGCAACCGCCTGATCTCGGCCCCGGGCGTGATCACTGTCGAATCGGGGCACCTGCTGGTCATCCGATATATCCGTGCCGGCCGGTTTCCAGGAGAGGAGATGTCATGAAAGCGAAACGGGTGCTGACCATTGCCGGATCGGACTCGGGTGGCGGGGCGGGAATCCAGGCGGATCTGAAGACCATCACCGCCCTTGGCGGGTTCGGGATGAGCGTCGTTACGGCGTTGACGGCTCAGAATACGCTGGGCGTTCACGGGATTCATGACGTCCCGCCCGACTTCGTGGCCATGCAGTTTGACGCGGTGGCTTCCGATATCGGCGTGGACGCGGCCAAGACGGGGATGCTGTCTTCACCTGATATCCTGCGGGTTGTGGCGGTGAAGATCCGACAATATGCGATCGATAAGCTGGTTGTCGACCCGGTGATGGTGGCCAAGGGGGGTGCAAAACTGATCCGGGACGATGCCAGGGAAATGCTGATTGAATTGCTGATTCCCCTGGCGCTGGTCGTGACGCCCAACATTCCCGAAGCGGAAGCACTGACGGGCTTGTCCATTTCCGGGCCGGAGTCGATGCGGGAAGCCGCGGTGCGAATCCTGGCTCTGGGGGCCAGGCATGTGGTGGTAAAGGGGGGGCACCTTGACGGGGACGCCATCGATATTCTTTATGACGGTCGGCGTTTTCATGAATTCAGCGGGAGGCGCATCCATACCCGGGACACCCACGGAACGGGCTGTACCTTTTCGGCAGCGCTGGCCACCGGCCTTGCGAAGGGGCTGGAAGTGGCCGAGGCGGTTGCGGAGGCAAAGCGCTATGTCGCGGAGGCGATTCGGCATGCCTACCGGATTGGCGGCGGTCACGGACCGACCAACCACCTGGCACCGGTCTGCCCGGATCGATTTTGAGGAAGGAGTCTTGTCATGACGCAACTGGAGTCTGCGAGGAAAGGTGTGGTATCGGAGGAGATGCGCATCTGCGCCGGGCGGGAAGGAGTATCCGGCGAATTCATCCGCGAAGGTGTTGAAGCGGGCGGCATTGTGGTCATTCGCAACAACCGTCATCGGGGCATTTCGCCCGTGGCGGTCGGCCGGGGACTGCGTACAAAAATAAACGCCAATATCGGGACATCCCGTGACCATGCCGATCTCGATCTGGAACTGAAAAAGGCGGCGATCTGTACGGCCGCCGGAGCGGACACCCTGATGGATCTGTCCACCGGCGGGGATGTCCGAGCCATCCGGAAGGCCATTATCCAGGTTTCTCCGCTGGCGATCGGGACGGTTCCCATATATCAGGCAGCGGCCCGAATGCTCCTCGAGAAGAAGGCGATCGTCGAGATGTGTTCCGACGACATATTCCGCGGGATCGAAGAAAATGGCGAAGATGGCGTCGATTTCATCACGGTTCACTGTGGCGTTACGCGTCGCAGCGTGGCTTGTTTCGAAGCGGAGGGACGACTCCTCGGGATCGTCAGCCGCGGCGGTTCGATTACCGCGAACTGGATGGCATGCAATGACCGGGAAAATCCTCTGTACGAGCATTATGATCATCTGCTTGAGATCGCCGCACGCTACGACATGGTGCTTAGCTTGGGCGACGGACTGCGCCCCGGCTGTCTGGCCGATGCCACGGACCGTGGCCAGGTTCAGGAACTCATCGTTCTGGGTGAACTGGCCAAAAGAGCCCGCGAGCGGGGCGTTCAGGTGATGATCGAAGGGCCGGGCCATGTTCCCATCGGCGATATCGAAGCCAACATTCAAATGCAGAAGCGGCTGTGCAACGGAGCGCCTTTTTATGTTCTGGGGCCCTTGCCCACGGACATCGCACCCGGATACGATCATATTACATCAGCCATCGGCGGAGCCATTGCGGGAGCGGCGGGCGCCGACTTTCTGTGCTATGTCACCCCTTCCGAGCACCTGCGGCTGCCGACACTGGAGGATGTGAAGGAGGGCGTCATCGCGGCCAGGATTGCCGCCCACATTGCCGACATTGCCAAAGGGCTGCCCGGCGCGGTCGACAAAGACATCCGAATGGCGCGATACCGGAAGGAATTCGACTGGCAGGGGCAGGTGGACATTTCCATCGATCCTGAAAAAACAGGGAGATGGCTCGAGCGGAGCGAAAGTGCGCAAGAGGAAGGATGCACCATGTGCGGTGATTTCTGCGCCATCAAACTGGGGAAAAAGGACAACGCATAGGCAGTGCCCATCATGAAAACGATGCATATGGGGTGCGTCGCGGTGGGGCTGTTCCTCCTGTCCGTTTTCTTTCTGATGCCGCCCTGGACGACGGAGAAGGTTTTGCTCGGCGTTGCCCCGCCGGTCTTTCTGGTGGCGGTCGGGATTTCCGTCTGCCGGGTCAGGGGTCGTGCGGATGAAGGTGATCATGACGGCAAATCCCGCGAATGACAGGGACACGGGCGAGGCTCGGGCGGCTTCACGCGCCGCCGCAGCGGCCATTGTCGACAGGCTGAGACGTGCCGGGCATGAGGCGCTGTTTGTCGGAGGATGTGTCCGGGATATCCTGCGGGGAATCGAACCCGCGGATTATGACATTGCCACTTCCGCACACCCGGATCAGGTGCAGGCTCTTTTCCCGCGGACTATCCCGGTCGGGGCCGCTTTCGGCGTGATCCTGGTGATCGAGGGAGGGCGCCGTTATGAGGTGGCAACCTTCCGCAGGGAAGCGGAGTACGAAGATGGGCGCCATCCCTCGCAAATCGCATACGCAACGGTGGAGGAAGATGCGCGGCGGCGTGATTTCACGGTCAACGGCCTTCTGCTGGATCCGGTTACGGGACGGATCATCGATTGCGTCGAAGGACGGGCCGATATCGCCCACCGCCGGGTGCGGACCATCGGTGATCCGGAATTGCGATTCGCCGAGGACCGCTTGCGGATGCTCCGTGCCGTCCGCTTCGCCGCGAACCTTGACTTTTCGATCCACCCCGAGACCCTGGATGCGATCCGGAGCCATGCGAATGCCATCCGTTACATTAGTGCCGAGCGGATCCGTGTTGAACTGACGAAAATTCTGACCGCCGGAGCCGCCAGGCGCGGTATGGAACTCCTGGCGGACACGGGCCTGCTCGCGGCGATTCTACCGGAGGTCGACAGGTTGCGCGGTCTCACACAACCCGAGCGGTTCCACCCGGAAGGCGACGTTTGGGAGCACACCCTGAGGATGCTCTCCCATATGCGGGCGGCCGTGGGCGGCCTCGTTGATGCGCGGCTGGCCTGGGCCGTTGTTCTGCACGATGTCGGCAAGGCCGTGACACAGACGGAAGATGGTTCGGGCGTTCATTTCTATGGTCACGTTCAAAAAGGCGAAGAAATCGCCTCTTCCCTGCTGCAGCGTCTGAAGTTTCCAGCGGCGGACACGGCGACCGTCCTGGCCCTCATTCATGAGCACATGACGTTCATGCAGGTCCGGGAGATGCGGCCGGGCCGTCTCAAACGATTCCTCCGCATGCCCGATTTTTCCCTTCATCTGGAACTCCATCGACTGGACTGCCTCGGAAGTCACGGCATGCTTGACAATCACGACTACTGCCGCGGCAAGCTTGAAGAGCTGACCCTGGAAGCACTTCATCCGCAGCGGCTTCTCTCCGGCCATGACCTGATTGCCTTGGGTTTCTCTCCCGGGCCACGATTCAAGGACATTCTTCGTGCTGTCGAGGAGGCACAGCTCAATGACCAGATTGCAACGAAAGAGGACGCCCGGAAGTTCCTTGCGGCGATGGTCCCGCAGGAGAAAAAATAAGAAACTAAAAGAGTTGAAAAATATTTCCGCAGATGGTAGAAATCTCATTAGATTCACCAGTTTTACGCAGACCTGCCGTTCGATGTAAAGGAGAGGCCTTTGAAGAAGCGTGGCATGAACGACGACCGAAGAACGGGGCTGGTCCTGATGACGGCGCTGATCCTGCTGGTCCTGACGGCTCTTCCGGCGGATGCGGCCCGACTGATGTATATCCGGGTCGGTGAGTACGAATCCCTGACGCGCATCGTCTTTGAATTTGACGGCATGGTCAAGTTCAGGGGACCGGAAATCAAAGGACCCGGACAGATCACGGTGGACTTTCTCGATACGACGACGATCAATCCGGCTCTTCAGAAAATGCGGGACCGTTCGGGTCACATCGAGAAAATCGAGTTTGTTCAGGGCACAACCCTCCTGACGGCCAATGTCGGACTGACGTCATCGTCTTTCAACCTCAAGACATTTTATCTCTACACGCCGGACCGTCTGGTGCTGGATCTCTACTGGACCGCCGCACCGGTGCCGTCCGTGTCGGCTGCGGCGCCTGGTCCCGAAAGAGCGCCCGAGGCCGCTTCCGCCCCGCCCGCTCCGGAAAAGGTCCCGCCGGCCCCCGCAGATCCGCAGAGCGTGAAACCGCCGGAGGCAGCCGCACCCGCGAAAGAGGCTGAAACTTCCGTTCCAGGGACATCCACGGATTCCGGCCAGTTGCAATCCTATCTTTCCACGGCCTTGATCGGACTTTCCATTGCTGCCGTCCTGATCGCACTGCTGGCCACCTTTGCCTTCATGAAGAAAAGACGCCGTGATGTTTCGCCGAAAAACCGGGCGGCAGTCGAGCGCACCGGGCGGAGTATGGATGAACAACCGGAGGCGGAGAGCATCCGTGCATTGGACTCGAAAATTCGGGATGAGCTGAACAAATATGGAAAATGAGCCCCAGATCAGCTGGAATGTCGGCTTGGCGGATGAGGAAAGGAAGGATCTTGAACATCTGATTGATGCGTTCAAGGAGGACCGATCCTCCCCTTCGTCCCAAGCGACGCCGGAAGATCTGCAGAAGCAGATTGTGGCCATGAAGGAAAAGATGATCCGCATGTCGGCGATGCTGTTGGATCTGGATAAAAGAATGCGCTCGCTGTATGAAGTGTTCCGTCTTTTCCACAGAAAAACAGAAGTGATGAACCAGCGGATCAGCGATGTCGTCCAAGTGGTGAAAATCGGAAAGAAGCGATAAAAGGGGTCCGACGATTGGAAGAGGCGTTTGAAAATCAGCATTACGGGGAGCGCGTCATGGAAGGCTCCCTGACCCTTGATTCCGTGGAAGCGTTCGAGGCCCTCCTGGGAAAGGTTCCCGATGACCGCTTTCTCGTCAGAGCGTACGCTGATTTTCTCGCGGGAAAGGAATCCTTTGCGCAGGCCGCTCAATATTACCGGAAGGCAGCGGAACTTTTCGGGGCGGCGGGGATGGTCCTGTATGCCGTTTCCGCCAAGGTCATGGAATGGAAATTGGCCAAGTCTTCCCGCCGGGAATGCCGCCATCTGTATGCTGCCATCCGGGAGATCCGCTCTGAAAAACCGCTGAATGACTTTTTCTGCCACATGACCTATTCCGAACTGGCCGCCGTCCTGTCCCGGTTGGATTTCATCCGCTTGCCGGCTGGCGCCGCGATTAAAAATGCGGGAGATCCGGAGGACTATCTCTACTTTATCGTCTCGGGTATGGTAGCCGAGACCCTATCCCAGCAAGCGGGCGAGGAGACGCCAATCCGCCGGGAATATGCCTCGCAAAGCGCGGAGGCCAACTACTTCGGCGATATTTATCCCTTTGATGATCAGCAGGTGTCTGCATCCCGGTTTGAGGCGGTTGGTGCCTGTGAACTGCTGAAGGTTTCAAGAGCGCAGCTGATGGACCTTTGCGAAGAGTATCCGAACGTCAAAATTCTGCTGATCAGACTGACCAAAGCCCAACGCTTGTACGCGCAGAAGGAAGGGGCTCGGAAATTTCGTAAGTCTGCCCGTTTTCATCTCCAGACGCAGGTCGATATGAAGATTTTCGGCAGCGATCCGAACCGGGGTCCGCTCGTTCTGAAAGGATCCGTCCAGGACATTTCGCTGGGCGGGGCGTGCATCAGCCTGGGGGAAAAATATCTGACCGGACCTCCCACAGAGATTATCGGCAAGAGTGTCAAGGTGATGATCAGCGTCCCCAGGGTGGAGGTAGGCCTGCATCTTTTAGGCACCATCGCCTGGTGCCGGGAAGTTGTGCGTGAGGGGAAAACGATTGTGATTGCCGGCATTCAGTTCAGGGACATGACGAACGCCGACCTCGCTTTTCTGAAGAAGCACTGCTATGTCGGCGAAGAGGCCCAGGATTTTATTTCCTACCTTTGGGAGTCCCAGCCCAGGAGTTGAAGCAGGCATCGCGCGGGTGACGCATAAGGCTTGAACGCACGGGAGTGATTGGTGACATCTCATCCAAAGATCGTGGCTATCGGCGGCGGAAAGGGCGGTGTCGGAAAGAGCACCGTCAGCATTCTCCTCGCCTTCTGGTTTGCCCGAATGGGCAAGAAAACCATCCTCGTGGATGCCGATTTGGGCGGGGCGAATCTCCATACCTTCATGGGTATCAAAAATCCGCCGAGGACGCTCAATGATTTTGTAACAAGGCGATATGATTCCCTGGAAGAGATCTGCCTGGATACAGAGCTGGAGAACCTTCGTCTCATCGGCGGCGCCAGCGATATTCTTTCCCTCGCCAACATCCATGTTTCGCAGAAGGCAAAGCTCATCCAAAACCTTTCCCGGCTGGACGCCGATTATGTCATTATCGACTTGGGCGCCGGGACATCCTACAATGTGCTGGACTTCTTTCTGGCTGCCGACAAGAAAATCGTTGTCCTGATTCCGCAGCCGATTTCCATCCAGAATGCCTATGCCTTCATCCGCAACACCATGTACCGGCGACTGAGCCAGTTGGTCAACCAGAAGTCATCGCTCCAGAGCCTCATCAAAACGGCCATGGATACGAACAATGAGCTCAAGGTGCGCACGGTCAGCGAACTTCTGCAGATCGTTGAGGAGCTGAACGGCAAAGAGGCCATGAGCGCGCTGCAGGGAGAAATCCGGAGAATCCAGCCCTTCGTGATTACGAACATGGTGCGAACGAACCGGGACAAAGGGGCGGGGCGGGTAATCCAGATGGTGGCCGACAAGTACCTCATGATTCGCTCGGTGGATCTGGGCAGCATCGTCTACGAACAGAAGCTTTACACCACGGTGACGGAAATGCTTCCCCTGACCAGTCTCATCCAGTCGAGCGAGGCTTTTGCCTCCGTATACGGCATGGCCGTGACACTGCTGCGTGATGATTAGTCCACGCATCCGGCTTTGCCGGATGCGATCCGCCGCCGGTTAGGCGATTTGCGTTTTCTTCAACGCAAGGATCAGGAGGGCATCGACCGCCGGCTCTGCGGTCTTCAATCGCCGCATGGCGCGGCACAATCCGATGGTATCACAGCATTGCCGCATCAACCGGTGACCGGCGGTTCCGCTGCTGCCGACGAGAGTCGTCCGCAGGCGGTAAGCCATGTCCATTCCACCTCACCCGAGCGGCTTTGCCGCCCGTTCCAGCAACAGGGGGGCTGCGGAACCGCAATGATCCGGAGCCCTGCTCGGACCGATGACGGATGTTTCCAGCCATCACGGGTCGATAAGACCCGAAAGACTCTGCCGCGCCCTGCCGTTCCTCATACTGGCCGTGATCGTGGCGTCAGGGTGCACCGGTGGGACCGGGGCGCATCATCGCACGAAGGCGAAGACGGTAAAGAGGGGCGAGAAGGCACCGAGCAGGGCCGTGGCCTGGAAAGCGCTTCCCGCGCTCGGCTATGCCATACAGGCCGGCGCCTTCGCGAAAGTCGAGAATGCCGCGGGCCTCACCGAGACCCTTCGAAAGAGCGGTCTGAACGCCGCCTACTTTGTTGCCGGGAAGGGGCTCTACAGGGTGCAATTCGGCAATTTTCCGTCAAGGGAGGCGGCCCGGGATCGTGCCGAAGGGCTTCAGTCCGCGGGAGTGATCGCGTCTTACTGCATCATCGGTCCGAGCGAATACGCCGTTGCGAGAAGGGAACAATACGGACGGGACTATCTGCGCGATGAACTCGTGGAGACGGCGCGGCGATATATCGGCATCCCCTACCTCTGGGGAGGAGCATCACCGGAAACCGGGTTCGACTGCAGCGGGTTTGCCCTGGCCGTGTATCAGCTGAACGGACTCGATCTGCCCCGAACCTCGCGGGAACAATTCGATGCCGGAATCCCGCAAGAGCGGGACCGCCTGGTCAAAGGGGACCTGGTTTTCTTTTCAATCCGCCGGGGGGATCCGGTTTCTCACGTCGGCATTTATGCCGGGGAGGGGCGTTTCATACATGCGCCCGGGAATGGGAGGACTATCCGGATGGATTCCCTGTCCGAGGAATACTACCGGGAACGCTACGCGGGGGGGCGTTCCTACCTGGATGAGATGCGCTCGTCCGCAACGCAATAGCAACCGAGCGGGGAAGAGATGGCTATTCACCGGCTCATGGCTGAATCGGCACGGCGAACGTTGCGCAATCGGGGCCGAAGTGGGAAATGGGTATTGACATTCATCGGAATTTCGATGATAAGGGATGGCTTCGGGGGTCTGCCATAATCGCATCTTCGATTCCGCACGAACCGTGAAGCTCCATTTTTCTGTGAGGTGGAATATGCTGGACATCAAGGATCTTTGTTTTTCCGTAACCGATACGGACGGCAATGACGGCGGATCGCAGCGGACGATTGTCGATCGTTTCAGCTTTACCTTCGAGAAAGGGAAATTCTATGCCATCACCGGTCCCAATGGAAGCGGCAAGACCACGCTTGCCAAGCTGATTATGGGGATCAATCCGGTCACATCGGGCAAAATTCTTTTTGAGGGAAGAGACATCACGGATCTTTCGATTACCGACCGCGCCAAGGGCGGGATCAGCTACAGTTTTCAGCAGCCCGCGCGTTTCAAGGGCCTGACTTTCCGGGATCTTCTGGCCATGGCTTCCGGGACTGACGACGAAACGAAACTGCTCGCGCTGATCCGCCGTGTGGGCATCTGCTCGCTCTCCTTTCTGGACAAACCGGTCGATTCCAAGCTTTCCGGCGGGGAGATCAAAAAGATCGAACTCGCCACGACCATTGCCCGGAATCCGAAACTGGCGATTTATGACGAACCGGACACGGGCATCGATCTCTGGACCATCGGCCCCATGGTCCAGCTTCTGAAGAAGGAAAGAGACGAGCATCAGACCACGACCATCGTGGTCAGCCACAACCGGGCATTTCTCGAAGCAGCCGACATCATCCTGCTGCTCAACGGGGGGAAACTGGCCTATGTGGGGGATCTGCAAGAAGCCCTGCCCATGCTGACGGATTTGAGCATTTGCAATTACAGAGTATGCGGGAGCGAGGAAGATGTTCGATGCTTTAGATAGAAACCTGCTGAGGACGGTTGCGGACCTCGAGGAGATCCCCAAGGGGGCCTACAATATCCGGAAGAACGGGAAGCTGCTTGCCCGTGAGGTGTCCGCCAACATCAATATCGAGACGAATCCGGAAGGGACCGGCATTGTCGTGACCATCAAGCCCGGGACCGTCAACGAGTCGGTTCACATACCGGTCATTCTGAGCCAGGCCGGTCTTTACGATGTCGTCTACAACCATTTCATCATCGGTGAAAATTCGGATGTGACCATCATCGCGGGTTGCGGCATCCACTGCGGTGGCCTGGAACCGGAAGGGCATGCGGGCATTCACGAGTTTCACGTCGGCAGGAAGGCAAAAGTGACTTATGTGGAAAAGCATTTCGCCACGGGACCGGGACGGGGAAGGCGAACGCTGAATCCGGCGACAAAAGTCTTTCTTGCGGAAGGCGCCCAGGCGGAGATGGAGCTGACCCAGATGGGTGGTGTGGACGAGGCCAACCGGACCAACGAGGCGGCGCTCGGTCCCGGCAGCGTCCTGCTGATCACGGAACGGGTCATGACCGACGGGGACCAGACGGCCTTATCCAAGAACGACATCATCCTGTCCGGGGAGAACAGCCGGGCCAACATGATTTCCCGGTCCGTCATGAAGGGAAATTCGAAGCAAATCTTTTATGCCACCATCGATGCGCTTGCCAAATGCTTCGGCCACATCGAATGCGACGCCATCATCATCGACAACGGGACCAACGAGACCATCCCGTCCCTGAAAGCCCGGCATCCCGATGCCGAGCTGACCCACGAAGCGTCGATCGGCAAAATCGCCAGCGAGCAACTCACGAAGCTGATGAGCCTGGGCCTGACCTATGACGAGGCGGTGAACAGGATCATTCAGGGATTCCTGAGATAAGCCGGACCGCTTCGCGAAGGGGTGATCCTGAGCCTCGCCATGATGGCAGGAAGGAAAGCGATCTCAGAGAAAGGAAAGGCATGGAAATTCAAAACCTGATGGTAACCGGCGGTTGCGGTTTCATCGGCAGCAATTTCATTCATCACCTTCTGGCAAAGCAGGAATTCCGGGGGCGGATTGTCAATGTGGACAAGCTGTCCTATGCGGGGAATCCGGAAAACCTGAGCGGCATCGATGCCGGATATCCCGGGCGCTATGTCTTTGTAAAGGCCGATATCTGCGACGCCGTTCTGATGAAGGAAATTTTTCTTCGCCATGAAATCGACGCAATCTGCCACTTTGCCGCCGAATCCCATGTGGACCGTTCGATCAGAAGGCCGGAGAGCTTCATCCATACGAACATCATCGGGACCTTCAACCTGCTCGAAATCGCCAGGGAGCACCCGGACAGATTTCAGATTTTCCATCACATCAGTACCGACGAAGTCTACGGCAGTCTGGGTCCCCAGGGTCTGTTCACGGAAGAAACACCCTATCGACCCAACAGTCCCTATTCGGCCTCCAAGGCCGCTTCCGATCATCTGGTCCGAGCCTACCATGAGACTTTTGGCCTCCCCACGACCCTGTCCAATTGCTCCAACAATTATGGACCGTACCAGTTTCCAGAGAAACTGATTCCGTTGGTGATTATGAACGCCATGGAGGGGAAACCTCTTCCGGTCTATGGAGACGGCAAGAACGTCCGCGACTGGCTCTATGTCACGGACCATTGCGAGGCGATCTGGACAGTCATGCAATCCGGAAAACGCGGCGAAACGTACAACATCGGCGGCAGCGCCGAGATGGAAAACATCGTTATTGTTGAGATGATCTGTGATCTTCTCGATGAAATGGTTCCCGCGGCGGGTAGCCGCTCGCGCCGGGACCTGATCACCTTTGTCAAAGACCGTCCGGGCCATGACCGCCGCTATGCCATCGACTTTGCAAAGCTGCACCGGTCCCTGGGCTGGTTCCCGGCAGAATCGTTTCCAACCGGTTTGAGAAAGACAGTAGGCTGGTATCTGGATCACAGATCCTGGATCGATCGGATCAAAACGGGCGCATATCAGCAGTGGATCAGAGAACAGTACGGGGAAGGATGAGATCGGGTCGTTCACGACGGCCGGTCAAGAAAAGACGGCGCGGGATCGGTAAATCCGTTGGCCCATGGGTGGGCATCAGCCGGTCCGTGGTCCCGTGGTCCGTCCCGAACCTCAGATCTCTTTGAGGTCCTTTTGAATTGTCAACCGCCCCTCTTTCATCAAGGCAGCCTTGGTCCCCTCGACCCAGGCCTGCAGGACGTCGTTTTTCCGGCGATCGAGCAAACTCTTTTTCAGCGCTTCTTTCTTGACGGTAAAATCCCGTTCATCCAGGCCTGACCTTTCTTTCATCTGCAGGACGAAGAAATGGCCGTCCGCGAAGATCACCCGGTCCGGATAGGGCTTGCTGACCGTCAGCGGAAAGAGGGCTTCCCTCAATTCCGGGGATGAACCCAGCCCCGGAATTGCCGCTCCCGGCAATATGGACCCTGTTTCGGCAATCGGCAGGCGCTTTTCCTGGGCCACCTGGCTGAAGGCTTCTCCCTTTTTCAACCTGTCCAGTACGGTTTCCGCCTCCAGCTTCGCGAGGCGCATCGATTCTTCGTCGATGTAGGCTTTTTCCACCTGCAGACGCACTTCCGCCAGGGCGGGAACCTGAGCCGGTTTTCTGGCCACCAGCTTGAAAAGATAATAGGCTTTGCTGTCGGCGAGCGGTCGGCTGGTTTCGTCTTTCTGGAGGCTGAAAATCATTTTGCCGAGGTCGCCGATTTGCTTGAGCGCATCGGGCGGGTTTGCCGCTGTGAAGAAAGCGGTCGTGCGCGGATTCAGACGGTGTTTCGCGGCATAGCCGTCAAAATCTTCGGTCTGATAAATCGCGTCATGAGCCTTTTTGGCGGCATCGGAGGCCATCTGCATGCCGATAACCTGCCGCAGCTCGGCCGTGATTCTTGTTTTCGCCTCCGACAGCGGAACAGGCTTGGATCCCGCTTTCTTGAATTGATCCGTGTGGCGGTCATAATAATCGGCGATGTCGGCGTCCGTGATGCGGGCGGATGACGCATGGTCGTCGCCGCTGAAAACGATGTATTTCACCTGAACCTGTTCGGCGGTCCGGAATTTGCTGCCATGCTCTTTCAGGTAGGCCTGCAGCTCCTTCTCGCCCGGTGTGACTTTTGCCCGGAAATCCGTTGGGGAAATGCGAAGGAACCGGATGTTCATCTTTTCGTTCTGGAACCGGTACAGATCATGGACATCCCGGTCTGACACCTGGATGCCGTCCTGGATCAGGCTGACGAAGCGCGTCACAATGAGCGCACTTTTCTGATAGGATTCGAATTCCTCGGGCGTCAGCTTGTTGACTCGCAGCACCTGATTGTAAATCCTTTCGTCAAAAACTCCCCCCCTTCGGAAAGCCGGGGTTGCCATGATCGCGTTCTGGACATCCTGGTCGGTGACCGCTAGGTTGAGTTCCTTTGCTTTCTGCAGGATCATCGCCTGCTGCACGAGGTTTTCGAGGGCCTGCTGCTTGAGGTTCAGCCCCTTCAGCATCTCGTCGGTCATCATGCCGCCGAGTCGCTGGCGGTAAAACTGCACCAGGGTCTGATACTCTTTTTGAAGGTCGGCGTAACCGATGGTCTTGCCGTCGACCGTAGCTACGACTTCCGTATGCCGGCCTCTGCCCATGGAGCCGAAATAGAAAATGAAGACGACGATGATGATACCCAGGAGGACCTTCATGATCCAGTTCCGGGCGTGTTTTCTCATGAGATCGAGCAATCTGCACTCCTTGCCGTGCTTTGGTGAGCGATTTCTCTAATATAAGGGCTTGTAAATTGCAATAATATTTTAAAAATTTTATTGCCTCGGTGCCGCAAATACGATATACGATTTGCCCCGAATCGGCATAAATTTTGTGATTATGGCTGTTTAACGAGCAGTTAGGAGGTTCGCGCGGTGCTGTTTGATTTCATCCTGGGGAAGTTTTCCAATGACCTGGCCATTGATCTGGGCACGGCCAACACCCTCGTCTATGTGAAGGGGAAGGGCATTGTTTTAAGCGAGCCTTCCGTTGTTGCCGTCCACCGGGATATCCGGGGCGTCAAAAAGGTTCTGGCCGTGGGTTCGGAGGCGAAAAAAATGCTGGGAAGAACCCCTGGGAACATCATTGCGATCCGACCGCTGCGGGACGGTGTGATTGCCGATTTCGACGTCACCGAGGCGATGCTGAGGCATTTCATCCTGATGGTTCACAACCGCCGAACGCTCGTGCGTCCCCGCATCATCGTTTCCATTCCGTCCGGCATCACCCAGGTGGAAAGACGGGCCGTCAAGGAAACGGTCGAGTCGGCGGGCGCGAGGGAAATATTTTTGATCGAGGAGCCCATGGCTGCTGCGATCGGAGCCGGCCTGCCGGTAACGGAGCCCATCAGCTCCATGGTGGTGGACATTGGCGGCGGCACCACGGAAGTCGCCGTGATCTCCCTTTCCGGGATCGTTTATGCGAAATCCGTCCGGGTTGCCGGGGACCGCATGGACGAGGAAATCGTCCAGTACATGCGGCGGAAGTTCAATCTTCTGATCGGCGAGCGGTCCGGCGAGATCATCAAAACGACGATCGGCTGCGCCTACCCCGAGAAGGAGTTGAAGACGGTGGATGTCCGCGGAAGGGATCTTATCTCCGGCATTCCGAAAATCGTCGAGATCAATTCGGAGGAAGTCCGCGAGGCCATCATGGAGCCCGTCAGTCTTATTGTCGATGCCATCAAGGATGCGCTCGAAAACTCCCCGCCTGAACTGGCGGGCGATATCGTGGACCGCGGCATCATGTTGACCGGTGGTGGAGCACTCCTGAGGGGACTGGATTCGCTGATCCGGGAGGAGACGGGCCTTCCGGTTACGATTGCGGACGATCCCCTGTCCGCTGTTGTGCGAGGTGCGGGGATGGCGCTCGATCAGCTGGATATTCTGAAAGAAGTGACGGTACAGATGTAAGAAGTTGCTTTTCCCGACGGGTGGTCCGGCCTCGGAAATGATGCGGCCGGACAGGCCCTTCTCAGATCGGATCCAACCGGGGCGTTCCCCCGATTTTCTGACGAAAGCATGTTTCCCAAGAAATATCGAACCATCGCTGTCGCATTCCTTTTCATCCTTGCGGCACTCATCATGATTTCCTACAGTGCGAGACCGTTTTCAGACACGGGTTTTCTGCGCAAAGCCGTTCTGGAAACGGCCATGCCGCTGGTGAGCCTGAAAAACAACACAGTCAGGGCCTTTCAGGACAACTGGGACCGGTACATCTTTCTCATCGGGCTGGAAGAGCAGAACGCCCGCCTGCGCAGGGAGAACGCAATGCTGGCTGGTCAGCTCGTTCAGTATCAGGAGGGCTATCTGGAGGCCGGAAGGCTGAAACGGTTACTGGAACTCAGGGACCTGTTCAATACAAAGGCCGTTGTAGCGACGGTCATCGATCGGGATCCATCGTCCGTGATCAAGACCGTGCTGATCAACAAGGGAACGTCCCAAGGGTTGCGTGTGGGCTTGCCCGTCCTCACGGATCGAGGGATTGCTGGTCGGATCACGGAATGTTCATGGCACGTTTCCCGCGTTATGTTGATCACGGATGAGAACAGCAATGTGGATGCGCTGATTCATGGCAACCGCGCTCACGGCGTCCTGCAGGGAGCGGGGCCAAGAGGATGCCAGCTGAAATACATTGCCAAGACGGAAGAGGTGAAAGAGGGGGATACGGTGATTTCCTCCGGAATGGGCCGCATCTTTCCCAAGGGGATCGTCCTGGGAATGGTCAAACGCGTTGACAAACTGGAGGGGGGGCTGTTTCAGAAGGTTGAAGTGATGCCTTCCGTCAATTTCAACAAACTGGAAGAAGTGCTGGTTCTGGTTTACGAAAAGGGAGAGCGCAAATGAGCTTCTATCTTGTCCTGCTGCCGCTCGCCCTGCTGCTGGTCTTGTTTCAGAAGTCCATTCTGTATCTGTTTTTTTTCGGCCGCGTGGATGTGGAGATCTCCCTGATTCTGGTGATCTACGCCGGATTCCGCCTGGGCGTTCTCCGGGGAGCATTGCTGAGTTTTGTCGTCGGTTTCTTTATGGACTGCATGACGGGTTCGGTTTCAGGCCTCTACACACTCTTTTATGTCTGCGCTTTTTTTGCCGCGCTCCTCGTCTCCATGAGGGTATACGCGGAGGGAACGGCCTGGATCATGCTTTTCACATTTCTCTGCGCCCTCTCCGAAGGGCTGTTCATTGTTTTATTTTACAAAGCCATGTATGACGTGAACATGCTTCGAAGCATGATCCGCGTTTTTTTGCCCCAGGCGCTGGTTTTGAGTTTCCTCAGCCCTGTTTTTTTTAAACTGTTTCGCGTCCTCGAAGGGTCCCTGAATGAAGGAAATCCGCAGCCGGCTCAACGGTCATGAAACCGGTTCGTTTCATGACCGTTTCAAGATTATGTTTGTCATTGTCACCGTCGCCCTCTCCTTGCTAGCATTAAGATTGTGGTACCTGCAGGTGATTAAAGCCGAAGAATTGCGGCACAAATCGGAAAACAACAGCATCCGCGTTCGCAAGATCAAACCTTTAAGGGGCCTGATCATGGATGCCAACCGGAATGTGCTGGTGGACAACCAGAGCTCTTTTGACATCCTTTATCTTCCGGATCGAACCAGGGACATTCAGGACATTAAGAACAATCTGAGCAATCTGTATGCGGAAGAATCGATGGCCTTTTCAGGGGAAACCTTCAATCCCGGGAAAGTGAGGCTTTTTCTCCCGGTCCGACTCGAGCGGAACATCAGCCGGCAAAAGCTGGCGATCGTTGAAACCCATTCCCTCGATCTGCCCGGGGTAACCGTGGACGTGGTTCCGGTGAGAAAGTATATCGGAGGGGAGGCCTTGGCGCACCTCATCGGCTATACCGGTGAAGTCGGCCCCGAGGAGATCGAAAAGGACGGAATGCAGACCTACGCCGTCGGCGATATCATCGGCAAATCCGGCATCGAAAAATATCTCGATTCGGATTTGCGGGGGAAAAACGGCGAAGAACAGTTCGAGGTGAATGTTCTCGGCAGACCTGTACGCGTCCTCGGGAGGGTGAGCCCGGAATCCGGCTCCAATGTCGTGCTCACCATGGATGCGGTTCTGCAGAAAACGGCATGGGATGCGCTGGACGGGAAGGCCGGCGCGGTGGCGGCTATCGATCCGCGCGACGGTTCCGTTCTGGCACTGGTCAGTTCGCCATCTTTTGATCCGACGCTGTTCAACAGCGGCATATCATTGAACGACTGGCAGAGGCTTTCCAGGGATCCGCGGCATCCGATGGAGAACCGGGCGGTTTCCGGGCAATATCCGCCGGGTTCCACCTATAAAATGATCGTTGCCGCGGCTGCGTTGCAGGAAGGCTTGATTACGCCGGAAACTGCCTTTCACTGCGGCGGTTCGTTTGAAATGGGAAATCGGACCTTCCGTTGTTGGCAGAAACACGGACACGGTCAGGTCAGCCTCCATCGGGCCATCGTCGAATCCTGCGATGTCTATTTCTATAACGTGGGGAAAATGCTCGGGGTTGACAAACTGGCACAGTACGCGCGGGCCTTCGGTTTCGGTCAGCCGACGGGAATCACCTTGCCCCGGGAAAAAAGCGGATTGATCCCGACCCGGGAATGGAAACTGGCCAGGTTCAAGCAGCCTTGGCAAATGGGCGAAACCATCTCGATTGCCATCGGGCAGGGATTCAATCTGGTGACGCCTCTCCAACTGGTCAGCGCCTATGGTGCTCTCGCCAACGGAGGAACACTCTGGCGGCCGCGGATCATCAAGCAGATCGAGTCCGCGGACGGACATCTACTGAAAGCCTTTGCGCCGGAAAAAAGAGCTTCGCTGCCGATCGATCCCCATCACATCGAGATACTCAGAAGCGCCCTCTGGGGCGTGGTCAATGAGCCGGGCGGCACCGGCCGCGCCCTGCAGCGAAGGGAAGCCGACGTGGCCGGCAAGACCGGTACTTCTCAGGTTGTCGGATTGCCTTACGAAGAAAAGATGCGCAAAATGAAATCGATGGCGTCCCGATACAGGGATCACGCACTGTTTGTTTGCTTCGCTCCGGTCGAAGCACCGGAAATTGCCGTCGCCGTCATTGTCGAGCATGCGGGTCACGGGGGATCGGCCGCGGCTCCCATTGCCAGAAAGATCGTGGACGCCTATTTTGAGGGAAAGAAATCACGGGACAGGACACCGCCCCTGGTGATCAGTGACCGCAGCGCCTCGTTTCGCACACCCTGATGCGGCATGGCGGGCGCCGGATCCGGGCATCCACCTTGACTTCGCTGACCCGATCCGGCAGCCAACCCGGACCGGGAGCCGGGTGACAATCACATGAAATTCGATCGACGATTATTGATCAATTTTGACTGGACACTGCTTCTTCTGGTTCTGGCCATCAGTCTGATCGGCCTTTTGAATATCTACAGTTCAGGGCTCAACACGGCCTATTCGGGTCAGGATTACGTCTACATCAGGCAGTTCCAGTGGATTGTCGTCGGCCTGGTTTTTATGATCATCGGATTCTCCGTGGATTATCGGATGATCGGCAGATATTCCTATCTGATCTATGCGTTTTCGATTTTGCTTCTCGTGGTCGTTTTTTTCTATGGCTATGCGACCCGCGGCTCACAGAGATGGATTGTCCTTGGGGGTTTTACCTTTCAGCCTTCCGAAATGGTCAAAATCACGTTGATCCTCGCCCTGGCCCGGTATTTTGACGATCACCGGGTGATGACGCCCTACCGGTTGAGGGAACTTTGCGTCCCGGCGCTGATCACCCTGGTGCCTTTCCTGCTCGTCCTGAAGCAGCCTGATCTCGGTACGGCGATTGTCCTGTTCATCATTTTCTGTTCCATGACCCTTTTTATCGGAGTCCGGTGGAAATCTCTGACAGGCGCCGCGATTTCCGGGCTGGTGCTGATCCCCCTGGGATGGTTCTTCCTGAAAGATTACCAGAAGGAACGAATCATGACCTTTTTCAATCCGGACAGCGATCCGCTGGGGGCGGGTTATCATGTCATTCAGTCCATCATCGCTGTCGGTTCGGGCGGTTTGCTCGGAAAAGGGTTCCTGCGGGGGACGCAAACACAGTTGAGATTTCTGCCGGAACGGCATACGGATTTCGTTTTTTCCGTTTTCGCCGAGGAGTGGGGTTTCCTGGGCGGGATCTTTCTGCTCGTGCTGTTTATGGCGCTGATCATGTGGGGTTTGAAAATCGCGCTGCATTCTCGGGATTTCAGCGGAACGATGATTTCCGTCGGCATCACGTCGCTGATCTTCTGGGAGGTATTCGTCAATATCGGCATGGTGCTGGGGATTCTACCCGTGGTGGGCATCCCGCTGCCGTTCCTGAGCTATGGCGGCTCCTCGATGGTCATGCTGATGCTCGGTATCGGTCTGCTGATGAACGTCAGCATCCGGAGGTTTATCCTGCAGCCGTAACCGCAGCTCCCTGCAAATCGGAAAAAAAATGCACAGACCAAAACGATATCATGAGGGATTCATCTCCAAAAAAAACTTGACAAGCAGTTCGACTTGTGATTAGAAGTCGCCGCTTTTAGAATATATGGGTTAGGGCTTTTTGTGAACGGGAATCAACGTAAGATATTTTCTGAATCATCTCTTGGCATCGTCGTCGATAATCTGTTCGGGTTCATAAACGCAGGCATTCGAATGATCTGACCGGGTGAAGGCTGTTTTTTTCACTCGGTTTTTTTTGAACAAAGACTTCGTGAGGTAAGGCCGTGATCAGTCTCGATTATACCCTTCTGGTGCAGATGGCGAATTTCTTCGTGTTAATGCTCATTTTGAATGTACTGCTCTACAAGCCCATCCTGAAAATCATTGACAAGCGCAAACAGCAGATGGATGAGTCTGAATCGGAAATTAAGAGAATGAATCAGACCGTTGAGCAGAAGATGGCGGAGTATGAGGAAAAGGTGCGCCTTGCAAAGGCGGACGCCCTGGAGCAGAAAAATGCCATCGTCAAGGAAGGCGCCGATTCGGCCAAGGGGATCATCGACGCCGTGCGGGGCGAGATTCCCGGGATGATGGAGCAGTTTCATGCGAGGATCCGGAAAGAAGTCGAGGAGGCAAGGGCCATCCTCCACAGCCAATCCCGGAAAATATCCCTTGATATCGCGGAAAAAGTGCTGGGGAGGAGCATCCAATGAAAAATCGTTTTTCGGACCATTGGCGACGGCAGGTGTTTTCAGGCTCTTTCGCGGCATCCCTTGCACTGGCGCTGATCCTGGCTGCGGATGTTTTCGCGGCGTCCGGCGGCGGGGAGAGTCATGCAGCCGAATGGAAAGATTTTGCCTGGCGGATGATGAACTTTGTCATTCTCGCAGGCCTTCTTTACTGGCTGATGGCCAAAAAGATCAAGGAGTTCTTCTCCGGGCGGCGGGATGAAATCAAGCTTGCACTCGAACAGGCTCAGGCCGCCAAGGAAGAAGCGGAGCAGAAATACAAAGAATATACCGCAAAGTTGGAGAAGGCCACGGAGGAGATCGCGGGCATCTCGGAAATGATCAAATCGCAGGGCCTGATCGAAAAGGAACGGATCATCGAAGACGCCAAAAAAGCCGCGGAGAAAATGAAGGAAGATACGCAGGCCCGCGTCGAGCAGGAAATGAAAAAAGCCGGAAACATGCTGCGCGCCGAGGCGGTGAAGCTTTCCGTAGAGATGGCCGAAGAGCTTTTAAAGCGGAACATCAAGGCGGCAGATCACGATGTCATGGTCAAAGACTATTTGGATAAGGTGGTGAGCAAACATTGATCGGTAGCAGCAATATCGCAAAGCGTTATGCAAGGGCATTTTTCGAGATTGCCCAGGAAGAGAAGCAGTTTGAGAAATATTACAACGAACTGCAGAATTTTTCCGGGGTCGTGGAAAACAACAAAAGCCTGAAAGAGTTCCTGGCGAACCCCATCTTCGATCAGAAGGACAAGCGGGACGTGGTGGATGCCGTGCTTCAGAAAATCGCGATGACGGGCATCACCGCCAGTTTTCTGCGCCTGCTCGCCGACAAGAGAAGGATCGGCATTCTTGCCGATATTGTCGCCTGTTACCGCGAACTCATGGACAAGGCTCTGAAAAAGCAGCGCGTACAGGTCAAGACCGCGTTTCCTCTCACGGCAGAGCTGTCGGAGCGCCTCAAAACGGGATTGGCAGGGCTGACCGGGAAAGAGGTCGAAGTGACCATCGAGCAGGATGCTTCCCTGCTGGCAGGCATTGTCGTCCGGGTAGGGGACACCCTTTACGATGGGAGCATCAAGACACAGTTGAACAACATCAGGAATCTCTTAGGGGAGGAAATATAAGGCATGGATACAATCAGGGCAGAGGAAATCAGTCAAATCATATCCAAACAGATTAAGGATTATGAGAAGAAACTGGATATCAGTGAAACGGGAACCGTCCTCTCCGTGGGAGATGGCATTGCCCGGGTCTACGGCGTTCAGAATGCCATGGCAATGGAGCTGCTGGAATTTCCCGGCGGCATTCTGGGCATGGTGCTCAACCTGGAAACCGACAACGTCGGTGTGGCCGTTCTCGGCGAAGTAACGCACATCAAGGAGGGCGACATCGTCAAGCGGACCGGCAGGATCGCCCAGGTGCCCGTGGGGGAAGCGGTTCTGGGCCGCGTCATTGACGCGACGGGCGCTCCCATCGACGGGAAGGGTCCGATCGAGACAACGGAGTTCCGAAGAATCGAGATGGTGGCCCCCGGCGTGATTCAGCGCCAGCCGGTTAACCAGCCCATGTACACGGGTCTGAAAGCCGTTGACGCCATGACCCCCATCGGCAGGGGTCAGCGCGAGCTGGTCATCGGTGACCGCCAGATCGGGAAAACGGCCATTTGTGTGGATGCGATCATCCGCCAGAAGGATACGGGCGTGAAATGCATCTATGTCGCCATCGGTCAGAAGAAATCAACCGTGGCCCAGGTGGTGGAGAACCTGCGGAAGCACGATGCCCTGTCCTACACCTGCGTCGTCGCCGCCTGCGCCAGCGATCCGGCCACCCTGCAGTACGTTGCGGCCTATGCGGGATGCAGCATCGGCGAGTATTTCCGCGACCGAAGCCAGGATGCCCTGATTATTTACGATGACCTTTCCAAGCAGGCGGTGGCGTACCGGCAGATTTCACTGCTGCTCCGGCGGCCCCCGGGACGCGAGGCGTATCCGGGCGACATTTTCTACAACCACTCCCGGCTGCTGGAGCGGGCGGCCCGAGTGAGCAAGGAGCTGGGCGGTGGATCCCTGACGGCGCTTCCGATCATCGAAACGCAGGCCGGCGACGTTTCTGCCTACATTCCCACAAACGTGATTTCCATTACGGACGGCCAGGTCTACCTGGAACCGAGCCTTTTCTTCTCCGGCATCCGCCCGGCCATCAACGTCGGTCTGTCCGTGTCCCGCGTCGGCGGGGCCGCGCAGGTCAAGGCGATGAAGCAGGTGGCCGGAACCCTGAAACTGGACCTGGCCCAATACCGTGAGCTGGCGGCCTTCGCCCAGTTCGGAAGCGACCTGGACAAAGCCACGCAGGCCCAGCTCGACCGGGGCGTGCGCCTTGTGGAACTCCTGAAGCAGCCCCAGTTTCAGCCGATGTCGCTGGGCGAGCAGGTGGCCATTCTTTTTGCCGGTACAAGGGGATTTCTGGACAAGTATCCCGTCGACAAGCTGAAGAACTACGAGCCCCAGCTCCTGAATTTCCTGAAGTCAAAGTATCCTCAGATCATGAAGGAAATCGATGACCAGAAGATCATCAGCCCGGATCTCGAAAAGAAGATGAAGGAAATTTTCACCGAGTTCGACTCGGTCTACGTCGCCGAATAGGAAAACTGGTCACGGCGGACGGGACATTCATAATAAATTAAAGGGAGTAAATTTTAATGGCCGCGCTAAAGGACATTAAAAGAAAGATTACGGCGGTTTCAAAAACCAAGCAGATTACCAAGGCCATGAATATGGTTGCGGCATCCAAGTTCAAGGCGGCCCAGACGCGGATGGAGAATTTCCGCCCTTACGCCGTGAAGTTCATGGATGTCCTGAACAGCCTCGCCCTGCGCGTCTCGCCGGAATCTCACCCGCTGCTGGCAGTCCGGGAGCCGAAGAAGATCCGGGTCATCTGCATGACCTCCGACAGAGGGCTGTGCGGAGGTTTCAACACCAATCTGATCAAGGCCACCGAGAGATTCATGGCGGCGAAGGCCAGGGAGGGCAAAGAGATCGCTTTGATCCCCATCGGGCGGAAGGGACGGGATTATTTCAGGAAGAAAGCAGCCATCCTGAACGAGCGGACGGATGTTTTCGGGAAGTTCGACATCTCTCTGGCCGTGCAGATCGCAAAGGACATCATTCCCCCGTTTATCAAAGAAGAATACGACGAGCTTTACCTAGTCTATAATGAGTTCAGAAACGTGTCCATGCAGAGACCGGCAGTCGTCCGGCTTTTCCCGCTCCCGTCTATCGGGCAGGATGAAGAGGTCGATCCAGAGAAGCGTGTGGATTACATTTATGAACCCTCCGACGAGGTACTGTTGGACCAGCTTCTGCCCATGTACGTGCGCGTCCTGATTTTCCGGGCCCTGGTGGAGACATCTGCCGGTGAAAATGGGGCCCGCATGGCCGCCATGGACAACGCAACGCGGAACTGTGAAGACATGATTGGAAGCCTGTCTCTGAAATACAACAAGGCCAGGCAGTCCGCAATCACGGCGGAGCTGATGGATATCGTCGGCGGCACCGAAGCGCTGGCAAAAGGATGAACCGCTGGGGAACGCAACGCATTAACAGAATACGCAAAGCATAATTGATTGAAGGAGACGGGTATGAATATAGGCACGATAGTACAGGTCATCGGACCGGTCGTTGACGTGGCGTTTGAGGAGGGTCAGCTTCCCAATATCCTGAACGCGATCACCATCACCAACCCGGCGATCAATGATCAGCCGGACAACCTCATCGTCGAGGTGGCCCAGCACCTGGGGGACAATGTCGTCCGGTGCATCGCCATGGACATTACCGATGGTTTGGTCCGGGGGATGGAGGCCAAGGATATCGGAACGCCGATCATGGTGCCGGTCGGCCAGGAATGCCTGGGACGGATTGTGAACGTGGTCGGCAGGCCGGTGGACGGACTCGGTCCGATCGAGGCGAAAAATCATATGCCGATTCACAGAGAAGCGCCAACCTTCCTCGAGCAGGATACTTCCGTGCACGTTCTGGAGACGGGCGTCAAGGTGATCGACCTGCTGGTTCCGTTTCCCAGAGGCGGTAAGATGGGCATGTTCGGCGGCGCCGGCGTGGGAAAGACCGTCGTCATGATGGAAATGATTCACAACATCGCCATGCACCACGGCGGCATCTCCGTTTTTGCCGGCGTGGGCGAGAGAACGCGCGAAGGAAACGATCTTTATCGTGAGATGCTGGAATCGGGCGTCATCAAGCAGGCGGCACTGATTTACGGACAGATGACGGAGCCTCCCGGAGCCAGGGCTCGTGTTTCCCTTACCGCGCTGGCCGCTGCGGAATACTTCAGGGATGTGGAAGGCCAGGACGTGCTCCTCTTCGTGGATAACATCTTCCGGTTTACCCAGGCCGGATCGGAAGTCTCGGCCCTTCTCGGCCGGATGCCCTCCGCCGTGGGTTACCAGCCGACCCTTGCAACGGACCTGGGCGAGCTTCAGGAACGCATCACTTCCACCAACAAGGGATCCATCACCGCCGTTCAGTGCGTGTACGTTCCCGCCGACGACTTGACCGACCCCGCCCCGGCAACGACCTTTGCCCACCTGGATGGAACCGTCGTTCTCTCGCGGCCCATTGCCGAGCTGGGCATCTATCCTGCAGTGGACCCGCTGGATTCGACGTCCAGAATTCTGGATCCGAACGTGCTGGGCGTCGAGCACTATCAGGTGGCGCGGCAGGTCCAGGTGACACTGCAGAAGTACAAGGATCTTCAGGATATCATCGCCATCCTGGGAATGGACGAGCTTTCCGAAGAAGACAAACTCACGGTCAGCCGGGCCAGAAAAGTGCAGCGCTTCCTTTCTCAGCCGTTCTTCGTTGCCGCGCAGTTTACCGGGACGGAAGGCAAATTCGTATCCGTTCCCGATACCGTCCGGGGCTTCAAGGAAATTCTGGAGGGCAAACACGACGATCTGCCCGAGCAGGCATTTTACATGGTGGGCGGAATCGAAGAAGTGATTGAAAAAGCCAAGAAGCTTTCAGAGTAAGCGGGCCGGAGGATCATCATGGCTGACGAATTGATGCTGGAGATTGTCACACCTGAAAAGATGGCCTTCAGCGGTAATGTGGAAGAGGTGACCGTACCAGGAAGCGAGGGGGAATTCGGCGTGCTGAGGGGTCACGCTTCTCTGTTGAGCAGTGTCGACGTGGGTGAACTCAATTTCACCAAAGAGGGAAAGAAAACCTATTACGCGGTCAGTACCGGTTATGCGGAGGTGACTTCAAGCAAGGTCACGATCCTGGTCGAGACCGCCGAGCGATCGGATATGATCGACAAGGACCGGGCGAAACGGGCGAAGGAAATCGCAGAGGGCAAACTGGCGAAAGTATCGAAGGAAGACCCCGAATATGACGCTGCCAAGGCAGCGGTGGTCAAGGCCACGACGCGGTTGAATGTAGCGGAGAAGGCGAGCCCGTAACGACCCGCACGTATCGAAAAACAGCACATCGAGCCAGGCAGCACAGAAGTTTACCCGGTGCTGGCCTGGCTTTTTCATTCACCGGGCTGTGTCCGGACAAAACGAACCGGGACGGGATCAGGGCTCTTCCCGGCAAGAGATGTTGACGATTTCAAACTCGCGGATGCCGCCCGGCGTCTTGACCGAAACCTCGTCGCCCATGCACTTTCCGATCAATGCCTTGCCGATGGGCGACGTGACGGATATCATGTTCTGGTTGATATCCGACTCAAAAGGACCCACGAGTTGGTATTGAATGGACTTTCCGTCACTGATGTCCTCAATGGTGACGGTGGATCCGAACACGACTTTGTCGCTGTTCAGGTCCTTCACTTCAATGATCTGAGAGAGGGCCAGGTTGTTTTCCAGTTCCTGCATCTTGCCGTGTATAAATGCCTGTCTCTCCTTGGCGGCCGCATACTCGGCATTTTCCGTAATGTCCCCGTGCGCCCTTGCCGCCTCGATGTCGCGGATGTTTTCCGGAAGGGCGACCGTCTTGAGATGTTCCAGGTCTTTTTTCAGTTTTTCAAAACCATTCTTCGTAATGGGCATTTTTTTCATCATGTCTACCGCGATTCCTGAGAGGTTGAATTTCAAGCAGGGAACACCCCTTAATAGAGAAACGATCCTCTGTCAAGGAAGATTTCGCGGTTTCCCCGTCGCAACTTGTATCGCCTTTTTAATTATGATAGATTCAAATATAAAAAAGAATCAGCTTGCCGCTTCATGGACAGACCGGGCGGAGACCGGGCGGAGATGATCGATCAGCACAACCGGAACATCAATTATCTGAGAATATCGGTGACAGATCGGTGCAATTTGCGGTGTCTGTACTGCATGCCGAAGGAAGGTCTCTCCCTGATCGGTCATGACGACATCCTGAGATATGAGGAAATTCTGAGGGTCACCCGCTTGGCCGTCAAAAAGGGGATTTCCAAGGTTCGGGTAACCGGAGGAGAACCGCTGGTCCGAAGGGGGATTGTGGAATTCATTGCCAGGCTCAAAGCGATTGAGGGCCTGAACGATATCAGTCTCACAACCAACGGCATCCTCCTGGAGGAATTTGCGGAGAAGCTTAACCGGGCCGGGATGACCCGGATCAACGTCAGCCTCGATTCCCTGAATCCTCAAAAGTATGCCGAGATCACGCGAGGGGGAAGCCTGGCAGCCGTTTTAAGAGGGATCGACAGCGCTTACCGGGCCGGTTTTTCGCCGATCAAAATCAATACCGTCGCCATCAAAGGGGAGAATGACGACGAGATTCTTGAGTTCGCAAACCTGACACTCGATAAACCGTTCCAGGTCCGGTTCATCGAAATGATGCCGCTGGGCAACGCCGGTCCCGACCAGAGCGTTCACTATCTTTCCAATGATCTGGTGATGGAGAAGATCAATCGGCACTATCGCCTGGAACCCATAGACGGCCGGAACATGATCACGGACGGGCCGGCAAGACGATACCGGATTTCGGGGGGAATGGGAGAGATCGGATTCATCAGCCCGGTCAGCCACCACTTCTGCCATCACTGCAACCGGATCCGGCTCACAGCCGATGGACATCTGCGGGCCTGCCTGCTTCTGGATGACGAGGTGGACCTGAAAGGCCCGTTGCGAGCGAACTGCGGCGATGACGTTCTGGGGGAGCTGCTTGAAAAGACCATCCTGGAAAAGCCGAAAGGGCATGCGCCGATTTTGAATGATCGGCATCTTCGGAAATGCGTGAGGGGAATGTCTGCCATCGGGGGATAGCGATTGGTTGTTTTTCATGAGGATATTGCCAGGGCCTACGATGATTGGAGGACGTCGCCGACCGGCAGCTATATGGACGGGCGGGAAAAAAGCCTGATGCTCGATCTCGTCGCTCCCCGGGGTGGTGAACGGCTTCTGGATGTGGGTTGCGGAACCGGGGATCATCTGCTCCTTTTTCGCAGAAAGGGCTGTGATGTAACCGGAATCGATCCGTCCCCTTTCATGCTCGAGATTGCCAGACAGAAACTGGCGAACCGCGCGGAACTCCGAGAGGGCAAAGCGGAGGATCTCCCCTTTTCCGACAACGAGTTTGACATTGTAACGCTGATTACCGCGCTGGAGTTCACTGAAAATCCGCAAAAGGCGATTGCCGAGGCCATTCGCGTTTGCAGGGGCCGCGTTTTTCTGGGTGTTCTGAACAAATTCAGTTGCATCGGGATTCAGCGCCGGATCCAGGAATTGTCTCAAGCCACCGTCTATGCGGACGCCCGCTTTTTTCACATCGGCGAGTTGACTGCAATGGTCCGGCATCAGCTTCAGGGGGTCCGCATCCGCTGGGGGAGCGTCATCTTTTTTCCCTGGGGCTGGTATGGCTTTGCAAAGAAGTTCGAGGAGTCCATTCCGGTCATGAAAAATCCATTCGGCGCCTTTTTCGGCCTGTCCTTTCCTGTAACTTTCAGTTACGCAACGATCCAGGAGCCGGTCCGGGAACGATTCGCGCTCGCGTCAAAAAACCGTCAGCCCATTCAGGGCGCGGTACGGGAAATCAAGTAATGCGGGAAGCGATGCTCTATGATAAATTGTCCGAGGACCGCGTGCAATGCAACCTCTGCGCCCATGCGTGCCGAATCTCCACCTCCAGGCGCGGACTCTGCGGGGTTAGAGAAAACAGGAAAGGCATCCTGTACAGCCTGGTCTACGGTCTGCCGATTGCCGAAAATGTCGATCCGATTGAAAAAAAACCGCTCTTTCATGTCGATCCGGGCACAAGATCCTTTTCCATAGCCACCGTCGGGTGCAATTTTTCCTGTACCTTCTGCCAGAATCACGATCTTTCCCAGTTGCCGCGAGAGGCTCCGGATATTCCGGGACGGCCGGCGGCACCGGAGGATATCGTGGCGCGGGCGATCCGGACGGGATCCAAATCGATTTCCTACACATACACCGAGCCCACCGTCTTTTTTGAATATGCCTTCGATATCGCGAGGCTGGCCCGTGAACGGAATCTGAAAAACATATTCGTCACCAACGGTTTCATGTCGGTTGCGGCGGTCGACCGCATTGCCCCCTTCCTGGATGCCGCCAATGTGGATCTCAAATCATTCCGGGATGATTTCTACAGGAAACGGTGCGGCGCCCGGTTGCAGCCGGTCCTCGACAGTTTGAGAAGGATGAAGGAGATGGGCGTCTGGGTTGAGGTGACCACCCTTCTGATCCCCGGATTGAATGACAGTGCGGAGGAATTGCAGCAGATCGCGGCTTTCATCGCCTCTCTGGGAACGGAGATACCCTGGCACATCAGCCGCTTTTACCCGCGTTACAAAATGAGCGACATGCCCATTACGGATGTCTTCGCCATCGGGCATGCTTCCCAAATCGGCAGATCTGTGGGATTAAAATATGTTTACAGCGGAAATGTGCCCGGAAATGAAGGCGAAAACACCTTCTGTGCCCGCTGCGGCAGCCTCTTGATCGAGCGTCATGGCTACACCGTGAGACAAATGCGTTTGCAGGGTTCGGCATGCCTGACATGCAAGGCCCCACTGGACGGTTCGTTTGAATACCACTGAACGTCGAAGGCGCGGATCCATCGGTTTCAGGATTATTCCTCAGGAAGATTCGACGGTTTCCCAGTCCAGATCCCCTTCGTCATAGGATTGCGACAGGACAGACCGGGCTTTGTCCAGCAGATCTGCGGGCACCAGTATTTTGACCTCGCCGAGTCCGTCGATCGTGATGGCATAGATCGTTCCGGCGGCGTCGTATTGGAAACAGACGGGGATGTCTTCCGAGGCGAGCCGGCCTTTGATGATATTGGCCTGGGTCATGCCGGATGCTTTGATCGCCACTTTCCATTTTTGATCATCGGTCATGGATGCCTCCCGTCGATGCGACCGCATCATACAATATATTGTGGTTCAATTTGTTGGCAATACATTCTATGGTATTTTTTCTTTACAAATTGTTTGTTTTCTGTTACCCATGCAAAAATTGTCATATAAAACAGGATATCATTGTCCATGAAATTAAAAAAGCTTGAAATTACGGGGTTTAAATCTTTTCGAGATAAGGTGGACCTCGATGTTGCCGATGGAATAACCTGTGTGGTGGGACCGAACGGCTGCGGCAAAAGCAATATCGTCGATGCGCTCCGCTGGGTGATGGGCGAACAACGTGTGAAAGTACTGCGCGGAAAAAAAATGGAGGATGTTATTTTCAACGGCAGTGAGGAAGCGATGCCGGTGGGCATGGCCGAAGTGTCCATCCATTTCACGGCCGACCAGGAACGTTTCCCCGGTATTTACGCGGAATGCAGCGAAGTCACTGTTTCAAGGAAGGTTTTCAGAGACGCGGAGGGCGAGTACGCCATCAACGGTATTCCCTGCCGCCTGCTGGATGTAAAAGAGTTTTTTATGGGCACCGGCGTGGGTGCAAAGACCTATTCCCTGGTGGAGCAGAACAGCGTCGCAAACCTTGTCGAGGCAAAACCTGAAGATCGGAGGCAGTTTATCGAAGAGGCGGCAGGCATTTCAAAGTATAAAAGCCGCAAAGAATCCGCGTTTCGCAAACTGGAGCAGACCCAGCAGAATATGTTGCGTGTCAACGACATCATTCGGGAGGTCAAGAGCCAGCTCAATGCCATATCCCGACAGGCAAAAAAGGCCGAGCAGTACAAAACCCTGAAGACTGCGGTCAGGGAAGCGGAAACCACGCTGGCCCTTCAGACCTGTGCCGATCTTTCCAGGGAAATTCAGGGCCAGGAAAAGGAGATGGAGGGGGTCCATCAACGTCAGATGGCGTGGATGACGCGAATGCAGTCCTGTGAAGCATCCATCGGACAACTGAAAGTCGAGATCCTCGACAATGAAGCGCAGCTTGCTCAAACGCAGGAAGGGCTTTACAAGATTCGGAATACCATCAATATCCTGGAGCAGGGGATCGAACATGCCAGACAGAATTCGGCCGATCTTGCTGCCGCTAAAGAGCGCGACCAGGCGGATCTGAGCCAGCTCCGTTCAAGGCAGGAAGACGCGTTGAAGGAGCTGAACGATCTCAAGGCGCTGATCGGCACGTCGGAAGACAGAATTCGGGAATTGCAGCAGATCGTCACCGAGAAAAAACAGCGGGTGGAGGAACTGAAGGCCGCCCAGCAGTCCGTTTACCGGGAGCTGGACGAGCAGAAGATCGCCTGTGTCGATCTTGCCGCTGAAAAGGCGAAGTGGAGAAATATGATTGCCGGCTTGACGAAAAGCATCGAGGACATCCGTCACCGGAATGAACGGGATTTCAGGGAAATCGGCGAACAGGATAAACGGCGCAATGATCTGGACGGCATCCTGGAACGGCTGAAGGCGGAACTCGGGTCGGATGAAGCGCTGCTTGCGGAATTGAGGGACAAAACCATTCTGGCGTCCGACGAGTATGACCGGTCGAAAGCCAGCCTGCAGGCCATCGAGGAGGAGCTTTCCGGGATCAGGGAGGAAGCGGGAAGCAAAGCATCAAGGCTTCAATCTCTGAAGGAGTTTCAGGGGCGCTATGAAGGTTGCCACGACGGTGTGAAATCGCTCATGGCGCCCAGACAGGACAATGTTCTGGAAGGCCTCTCGCGTGACGTGTTTTGCGGGCTTGTGGCGGACCACATCGATGTTCCCGAAGAATATGAGACAGCCGTGGAAGCCGTCCTCGGGGAAAAACTCGAATACATCATCGTGAAGAAACAGGAAGATGGTTTGAATGCCATCAATTATCTGAAAAACTACTCTCTGGGAAGGGGCAGCTTTGTCCCCCTGGAGGTCCGGAATCAAGGGCTGAACGACCCGGATCGGCAACACGAACATCTGAAAAACGCGGTCCGCCTGATCGATCAGGTCCATGTGCCGGAGGATTTCAGGGGAATTGCGGATTACCTCCTGGGGGATGTGCTGCTGATCCCGAGCCTGCCCGGCGGGATCACGCTATGGAAGCAGAACGGATTCCGCGGGACCTTTGTCACGCCGGACGGGGACATCATCAATCCCCAGGGGGTGCTGACCGGGGGCAACGGGACGGGCAGCGAGAGAAGCCTTCTTCGGAACAAGCGGGAGATCGCCGAGCTGGAAAGGGAAATCAATGATCTCACCAAGAAACTTGCCGAGGAAACGGACCAGAAGAAAATAACAAGCGCCCGGATGTTGGAATGGGGGGCGGAATTGCAGCAGTTGCAGGCAGAGATTCACCGGCTCGAGCTGCAACTCACCGTCAGAAGGAAAGACCTGGAACGATTTGAGGATGAGCGGAAGCGCAATGAGCAGCGGATCCGGACCCTGGAATTCAGTCGGGAAGGCTTGCAGGGCGAAGAGCGTGAGGCCGTGACGAGAATCGCGGACATTCAGGGGCATCTGGAATCCTCGGAGAACATGGAACAGAACCTCAATGAGCGGATCGTCTCGTTGCAGAATCGATGGGAGTCTCTTCGCGAAGAGCTGGAAGGGCAGGAGACGCTGCTCACGGGGGAAAAGGTTGAACTGGCCTCTCTCGAAGAGAAGAGAACGGCCCATTTGCATACCCTCTCCAGGCTGGATCACACCTTGACCCTGCTGGCTTCCGAGATCGATGCCAAGGCGAACGACGCGGGAGCCTGTGAGCGCCGGATTCTTGAGTTGTCGCAGAAGATCGCCGGGGACCGGGAAGCTCTCGGCCGCCTGTACGGAGAGTCCGCGGGCCTGGAGGATTCGTTGACGAAGGGGAAGGATCTGCAGGCGGAGAGGGAAGCGTCCTTGCGGAGGCTGGATGCGGAAAGCCATGAAGTGAAGAAAGGCCTGGGCGAAGTGGAACAGAAGAAAAACGAGCTGGAAATGGCCATACGGGAAGTGCGGTTCAAAATGGACGGACTTCGCGATCACATCCGGACCAAGCATGACGTTGATCTCGAATCTCTGAAAAGCGCGTTTACGGAGATCGGCGATGCCGACAAGGAGACCCTGATATCCAGGCTGGACAGGGACCGACAGTCGCTGAGCCAGTTCGGAGAAGTCAACCTGCTGGCGCTTTCCGAACACGAAGAGCTGAAAACGAGATACGAGTTCCTCACGGCTCAGGCGGCCGACCTGAACAACTCCATTGAGACGCTGCAGAAAACGATCAGCCGGATCAACGCCGTAACCAGAAAGCGCTTTGCCGAGACCTTCGAAATGGTCAATGAATGCTTCAAGCAGGTCTTTGCAAAATTGTTTCCGGGTGGAAAAGGGGAACTGCGGCTCACCGATGAAAGCGACATGCTGGAGACGGGCGTCGAGATCGATATTCAGATCCCCGGGAAAAAAGCCCAGAACGTGAGCCTGCTTTCAGGCGGCGAGAAGTCCCTGGCCGCGATCGCGCTGATTTTTGCCATCCTGATGTATCGTCCGGCGCCGTTCCTGGTGCTGGACGAAGTCGATGCAGCGCTGGATGACGCGAACATCGAGCTTTTCAACGCTCTGGTCAGGGACATCTCGGGAAAGTCCCAGGTCATCATGGTGACCCACAACAAGAGGACCATGGAGGTGGCCAGCCACCTCTTCGGCGTCACCATGCAGAAGCAGGGCATCTCTTCCATGGTTTCCGTGAGCCTGAATTGAGCATGACCGCTCCCCTGCTTGATCGTGACGAACAAATCAGCGATGTGAAGATGACCAGTAAAAAACTTCCATATAACTTATGAACAGTGATATCCGGAAAAAGAGCTTTTTCGAAAAGCTTAAATCAGGCCTGGAAAAAACCAGGAAACTCCTGCTGACGAATGTGGATGACATCATCCTGGGGGAGAAGGTCATCGACCAGCGTCTCTTTGACGAACTGGAGGAAGCGCTGATCATGGCGGATGTCGGTCCCGTCTTTACCTACGACCTGATCGAGAAGATGAAGGAGCAGGTCAAGCGGAAGGAACTGGAGCGTCCGGAGCTTCTCAAAAAAGTATTGCGGAATCGGATGACGGATATCTTGATGAAGAACGAAAGACCGCTTGCGATTCCTGTAAAACAACTGTATACAATCATGGTGGTCGGCGTCAACGGAACCGGCAAGACGACCACCATCGGGAAGATGGCCCATCAGTTCAAAAAGGAGGGAAGGTCGGTCCTGCTGGCCGCGGCCGACACCTTCCGGGCGGCGGCCATCGAACAACTGGCCGTGTGGAGCCAGCGGGTTGATGTGCCGCTGATCAAGCAGCAGATCGATGCGGATCCGGCGGCAGTTGTCTTTGACGCCATGCAGGCGGCGAAATCGGGAAGGGGCGATGTCCTCATCGTAGACACGGCAGGCAGGCTTCACACCAAAGTCAACCTGATGGAGGAACTGAAAAAAATCAAGCGGGTGATGGCCCGGGAAATACCCGGCTCGCCCCACGAAGTCCTGCTCGTCATTGATGCCACGAACGGCCAGAACGCCATCAATCAAGCGAGGATGTTCAACGAGGAGATCGGTGTGACGGGAATCGTCCTCACCAAAATGGATGGCACGTCAAAAGGCGGCATCGTGATCCGGATTGCCAGTGAGCTTCACATCCCCATCCGCTACATCGGAATCGGTGAAGCGATCGAGGATCTTAGGCCGTTCAAAAGCGAAGACTTCGTCAATGCCCTGTTCGGTCAGAATGGCGTTGACGGGGATTTGATGAACA
>JAXDBM010000048.1:0-47904 GCA_034678725.1 Syntrophales bacterium
TTCCGGAAAATATTTTTTATCTCATTGATTCCATGAAGGAAATGACGAAAGCGGCATTCCCGCTCCCAATCCCGCACCTTCCTCCATCTCCCATTCCCTTCCATGCATCGTTCAAAACGTTGAACGATGCGATCAAAAAAGTGAACCCCGGCATGGGAAGATTGACAGGGGCATTTCCATTCCCTATATTAGGATCCTGTGACGGGAAGGAGAAGCGGGAGAAGGCCTGTGTCCGAAAATGAAAATTACGACATCCGTTTTGAAGATCGTCTGGGGGTGGATGAGGAGACCGGCCTGGAAGAGCCCCGCATGTACCGGGTGATTCTCCACAACGATCACTACACAACGATGGACTTTGTCGTCGCGGTGCTGATGAAAATTTTTCATCGGCCCGCCTCCGAGGCGGTCCGGATCATGCTGGACGTACACCGGAAGGGTACGGGCATGTGCGGCGTTTACACCTATGACGTGGCCGTGACCAAGGTCTCCCAGGTCCATCGTCTGGCGAAGGAAAACGACTATCCGCTGAAATGCAGTTGCGAGGAAGCATGAAGACCCTGAAGCGAGGTTTCGCATGAAAATCAACGAAGAACTCAATCACATCCTCCGGGCCGCCTATACCGAGGCAAAGTCCAGGACCCACGAGTACCTGACGCCGGAGCACGTCCTGTTCGCATCGCTCTTTTTCGAATCCCCACGGGAAATCATCCGGAAATGCGGCGGGGACGTTGAGAATCTCCAGTCCCGGCTCGAGGATTTTTTCAAGAACAAGATACCCAGGGGGGCCGAGAACAGCGAGCCGACGCAGAGCGTCAGCTTCCAGAACGTGATGGACCGCGCTGTCTACCACACCGCGTCCGCCCAGAAAAAGGAACTGGACATCGGCGACCTACTGATCTCCATTTACGACGAGAAGGAATCCCATGCGGCTTTTTTCCTCCACAGCGAGGGCGTCACCCGTCTGGACCTTCTGAACTACATCTCCCACGGCGTATCCGTCATCCCCGATGAGTCCGCAGGCAAGACATCCCGCAAGGCCGACGCGAAGGAAGGCGCGGCGGAACAGACGAGCAAGGTCCTGGACGCCTTCACGACGGAATTGGTGCAGAAAGCCCGCCAGGGCGAGATGGACCCCCTCATCGGCCGGGAGGACATCATCGAGCGGACGGTTCAGGTTCTCTGCCGCCGCTACAAGAACAATCCCGTTCACATCGGCGAGGCGGGCGTGGGCAAAACGGCCATCACGGAGGGCCTGGCCCAGCGGATCGCGCGGGGAACCGTTCCCAAGCCCCTGAAAAACGCGAAAATCTACTCGCTGGACATGGGGTCCCTGCTGGCCGGTACCCGCTTCCGCGGCGACTTCGAGGAGCGGCTGAAAAAAGTCATTGCCGACCTCAAGAAAATCGAGAACGTGATCCTCTTCATCGACGAGATTCACACGATCGTCGGGGCCGGGGCCGTATCCGGCGGATCCATGGACGCATCCAACATCCTGAAACCCGCGCTCACCTCCGGCCGAATGCGCTGCATCGGCTCTACGACCTATGAAGAGTTCCGGAAATACTTCGACAAGGATCGCGCCCTCTCGCGGCGCTTTCAGCCCATCGAAATTCCCGAGCCGACGGTGGACGAGACCTACGAGATCCTCTGCGGGCTGAAAGAACGGTACGAAGCCTTTCATGACGTCGCCTACACCGACGAGGCCCTGCACGCCATCGCCGACCTGTCGGCGAAGCACATCAACGACCGCCACCTTCCCGACAAGGCGATCGACGTGCTGGACGAGGCCGGAGCGCGGACGCGGCTCTTCCGGAAAGACGACGAGGGAACGCAGATGATCACCCCCCGCGAAGTCGAGCGGATCGTGGCCAAGATCTCCCGGGTTCCCGAAAAGTCCGTATCCTCGTCGGAAGTGGCCAGTCTGCAAGGCCTCGATGGGGAGCTGAAAGCGCAGATCTTCGGGCAGGACGGGGCAATCGACGCGGTCGTTCAGGCCATCCGCCGCTCGCGCGCCGGTTTTCAGAACCAGAGCAAGCCGGTGGCATCCCTGCTCTTCGCCGGGCCGACCGGGGTCGGAAAGACGGAGCTGGCCCGCCAGCTTGCCCTGACGATGGGCGTCCCCCTGCACCGGTATGACATGTCGGAATACCAGGAGAAGCACACCGTCTCCCGGCTGGTCGGGGCGCCCCCGGGCTACGTCGGCTACGAGGAGGGTGGGCTGCTGACCGAGGCCATCCGCAAGACCCCTCACGCGGTGCTCCTGCTGGACGAGATCGAGAAGGCCCACCCGGACATCTTCAACACCCTCCTGCAGGTCATGGATTATGCCACCCTGACGGACAACAACGGCCGGAAGGCGGATTTCCGCAATGTCGTCATCATCATGACCTCCAACGCCGGCGCCCGGGAAATCGGAAGGGCCCAGGTCGGATTCGGCGAGCGGCGCGTCGGGGGCGGCGCGGTTTCCGAGGCGGTGAAGCGCATCTTTGCCCCGGAGTTCCGGAACCGCCTGGACGGGGTCGTTCTCTTCAACGCGCTGAACCGGGCCGTGGTCGTCGACATCGTCAAAAAGCAGATTCGGGAATTCCAGACGCAGTTGGCCGGCAAGAACGTCGTGCTGAACGTCCCGGACCGCGTTTGCGAGTGGCTCGCGGGAAAGGGGTTCTCCGACGAATTCGGGGCCCGCGAAATCGAGCGCCTGGTGCAGGACCGGATCAAGAACTTCTTCGTGAACGAGGTTCTCTTCGGTCGCCTGGTCTGCGGCGGGACCGTCACGGCCGACATTGCGGACGATGCGGTCGTTCTCCAGATCCTGGAGAATCGCTGACCGATGCCCGTCTTCCGGCTGAACAGGCAACCGGTTTTTCCCCCCGTGGAGATGAGCGAGGAAAACGGGCTGCTCGCCGTCGGCGGCGACCTCTCGCCGGAACGTCTGGTCCTGGCTTACCGTCAGGGGATCTTTCCCTGGTACGCGGAGGGCGAGCCCATCCTGTGGTGGTCGCCGGACCCCCGCTTCGTGCTGTACCCCGAGAAGCTCAAGGTCGCCCGAAGCATGCGCCAGACGCTGAAAAAGAACCTCTTTGCGGTGACCTACGACCGGGACTTTCAGGCTGTCATGGAGGGATGCCGGGAGCGCCGGGCGAAGGGGGACGGAACCTGGATCACCGACGAGATGTTCGAAGCCTACCGCCGCCTGCATGAGGAGGGCCTTGCCCATTCCGTGGAGGTCTGGAGCGGCGGGGATCTTGCCGGGGGGCTCTACGGCGTATCGCTGGGAAAATGCTTTTTCGGGGAATCCATGTTCACGCGGGTGAGCAACGCCTCAAAGGCGGGCTTCATCGCGCTCACCCGGACGCTGCAGCGCCTGGGGTTTGCCCTCATCGACTGCCAGGTCTACACGGACCATCTCCTCAGCCTGGGGGCGGAGATGATCCCCCGGACGCGCTTTCTGGATATCCTCAAAGAGGCCGGGCAGGGGCAAACCTACAAGGGAAACTGGAGTCAAATGGAGGCGTTTTATGAAAATCACCAGTCTGGAGCAAATTGAGAAAACCAGGATGACCATGGAGGGGGCCAAGGATGTCTGGAAGCAGCTCCCTGTCTCGGCGGCGGACGGGACGCCCTCGCTCTCGGTCCGCGCCTTCACGATCATGCCCGGTGGCCATACGCCCTACCACACCCACCCCTTCGAGCACCTGAACTATGTCATCGAGGGCGAAGGGGCGCTGGTCACGGCGGAGGGCGAGGAGCGCCCCGTGAAGAAGGGCGATTTCGCGCTGGTGCTTCCCGGAGAGAAGCACCAGTACCGGAACAAGTCGGCGGAGCATCCGATGATCATGATCTGCGCCGTGCCCAAGGAATACGAGTAGCGGCCGCCGACCTCCGCAGAAGCGGATGGGGAGGCGATCCCGAATGTAAACGGACCCGGCACCGGCGCGAGGGAAGCTGAACCGATCCGCGGGATCCCGTCATCCCCGCCGCCCAATCCGGGAGCCGAGAACCTGGAACAGGGCCTTGGGCAGAAGGCGATAGGATTCCGGCTTGAGGTCATGGTAGGAGATTTTCCCCTCGGCAAAGCGCCGGCAAAGGTCGTTCGCCGCAGCGCTGCCGCTCATGACCAGATGCCCCATCCGGAGAAAGCCGGGCTTGAAAAATTCTTCCTTCATGACCGCGGCCCGGCGAAGTTCCCGGACTATGCCCTTTTCCAGTTCCGTTCGATAGCTTTCGAGGTCCCCCGTCTGAATGGCCCGCGCGGCCAGGGCAGCCGATTCGAGCGCATGGGCAATTCCTTCCCCGGTAATGGGGTTGCAGAGTCCGGCGGCATCGCCGAGCAGGAGCCAGTTTTCCCCGGCAACGGGCCTGGCGTCGAAGGCGCCCGTCCGCAGGCACGGGGCGGCCCAGACATAGCGTCCGTTCGGGGCCTGCCCGGGAACGAGCGACTCGAGAAAATTTTTCAGCATCGTCTCCGCCCGCCGCACCGAAAAACCACGAGCAGGCCCTGCGATCCCCACGGATGCGGCGGACGGCCCGGGGAAAAACCAGAGGTAGCCCGCAAGCCCGGACACGAACCGGATCACGATGCGTGAAGGGTGCTCGCCCTCCAGGTAGTACCCGACGGAGGCGGCAAGGTCCTCTGCCGGCAGCGGTCCGGCAAGGGCCCTGGCGACGGGACAGTTGAAGCCGCCGGCGCCCGCCAGCAGGGAAAACGCATCCCGCCCGTCCACGATAAAAAAACCGTCCCGCTGCTCAACGGTGCGCACCCGGCGGTAAACAACTTTGGCACCGGCCTCCTCGGCGGCCCGGCGGAGCTGCTGATCAAACGCTTTCCTGGATACGATGGTGACCGGCTCGGAAAGCCGCAGGTCGAATGTTCTGTCTGAAGGGGACCGGGAGGTAATCTGAAAGACAGGCCGGCTCGGCGTCGCTTCCCGGACGGATGGCGGTGTCCGTTCCATCGCCCGCGGTGTCAGCCCCCCACCGCACGGCTTGGCGCGGTACGGCGCCGCCTCGTACAGAACGCAGGCGATGCGGGCTTCGGCCAGCCGCCGCGCCAGTTCCGCGCCGGCCGGCCCGCCTCCGACAATGCCGACCGGACCGATGCCACCCATTTCAGGCCTCTTTTCCCTGCCAATGCTGACAGGCCCAGTCGATCAGCGCCAGGAACGTGTCGAAATCCTTCTTCAGGGCACGGGCCATCGGGGGCGTGATGAAATCCCCGTTCTCTTCGCAGAACCGTTCCCTCAGGACTACCAGCTCCCGTTCGGCGGCATCCATTTCGTCAGGCCGGTTGCTCCTGAACCGCTGCTCGATATACAGGGCCTTCATCTTGATATCCTGAATTGCGTCCAGCTTTCTCATCAGCGAATCCTGACTGCTTTCTCATTTCCGCCACGGTGCAGCCCCTGCCAGCGCGCGCACTGACCTTCAGCCGATTCACTTCCTGTCATAAACAAAAAGCGTTTGTCAACGGGCAAGTCCGCCCGAACAGAAAATCCGTCCCCGGGTTCGCCGGTCAGGAACATTTTTCACTTAATCTTTTTGCGGAAATGGTTTAAAGAGGAAACCAGCCAGCAGCCCGGGCGACATGAGGGGGATGATTTTCTGATGATTGAGTTTTTCAAGATGAGCGGCAGCGGCAACGATTTCATCCTGATCGACAACCGGAGCGAAAACCTGCCCGTTGCGGACATTCGGGAATTCGTGAGGCGGGCCTGCCGGCGCGTGGGATCCGTCGGGGCGGACGGAATGATCCTCATCGAGCCGTCCGACCAGGTCGATTTCCGGTGGCGATTCTTCAACGCCGACGGATCCGAGGTGGACATGTGCGGCAACGGCGGACGGTGCGCCGCCCGTTTCGCGGCGCTCAAGGGGATCGCTGAAGAGCGGATGTCCTTTGAAACCGGCGCCGGCATCATCGATGCGGAAGTGAGCGGAAACCGGGTCAAGCTGAGGCTGACCGACCCGCACAGCCTTCGGCTGGACGAAAGCATCTCCGTGAACGGACGGGAAATCGCTCTCAGCAGCATCAATACCGGCGTGCCCCATGTGATCCACTACGTGGACGACCTCGACGGTTTCGATGTCTTTCAGACGGGTCGGACCATCCGCTACCATGCACATTATCAGCCTGCCGGGACGAACGCCAATTTCGTAAAAATCATCGGCCGCCATGCGATCCGGGTCAGGACCTACGAAAGGGGCGTCGAGGACGAGACCCTGGCCTGCGGAACCGGATCCGTGGCCGCCGCCCTGATCTCATCGCGAAAGGGACGGGTGGACTCTCCGGTGGACGTCAGGGTGAAAAGCGGAGAGACCCTGCGAATCCATTTCGGAAAAGCCGGGGACGGTTTTGAGCGGGTCTATCTGGAAGGCGGCGCCGATGTGGTTTACGAGGGCCGCCTCTGGACCGAAGCCTACTCGGGTTCATGAGAAACCCAAAACAGCGCAAGGAAAGGACGAGACTGTGAAGACTGCCGATCGTTTGACGAAGATCCCTCCATACCTGTTCATGGAATTGCGGAAAAAAATCGCCAGGGCCCGGGCCGAGGGCGTGGACGTCATCAGCCTGGCGATCGGCGATCCCGTGGAGCCGACGCCGGCGGGAATCGTCAAGGAGCTTGCCCACCGGGCCAAGGACCCCGAAAACCATCGCTACCCGACGGATGAGGAAAAGGGAATGCTCCGGTTCCGCCAGGAGGTGGCGCTCTGGTACCATGCCCGCTACGGCGTGTCACTGAATCCCGAAAGCGAAGTGCTCGGTCTGATCGGCTCCAAGGAGGGGTGTCACCACTTCATCCTCGCCCGGATCAACCCCGGCGACGTGGTCCTGATGACCGATCCGGGCTACCCGGCTTACCGGGCCAGCATCCTCATGGGCGGCGGCGAGCCCTACAACATGCCGATCCGGCCGGAAAACGGCTACCTGCCCGTCTTCGAGGACATCCCGCCGGAGATCGTGAAGAGGGCGCGCGGCATGTTTCTGAACTATCCCAACAATCCCACCGGCGCCTGCGCGACCCGGGAATTTTTTGCCCGTGTGATCGCCTTTGCCAAAAAGCACGACATTGCCGTCTGCTACGACAATCCCTACAGCGAAATGATTTTCCCGGGACAGGAAAGATTGAGTTTCCTGATGGCCGAGGGGGCGAAAGCGGTGGGCGTGGAGTTGAACTCCCTGTCCAAACCCTACAACATGACGGGCTGGCGGATCGGCATGGCCTGCGGAAATCCGGACTTGATTGCGGCCATCAGCAAGGTCAAGGAGAACACGGATTCCGGCATCTTCAACCCCATCCAGTACGCGGCCATCTATGCCCTGAAGCATGAGGACGAAGCCATCGGCCACATGATCGCGATCTATGCACGCCGCCGGGCGATGGTTTTGAAGACCCTGAAAAAAATCGGGATCGATTTCGACCCCCCGAGGGGAACCTTCTACCTCTGGGTCCCCGTCCCCAAGGGGATGACCTCCCTGGAATTAACGAACCGCCTTTTCGAAAAGACCGCCGTGGTCGTGGCTGCCGGAACGGCTTACGGCCAGTACGGAGAGGGATTCATCCGCATTTCCCTGACCGTTCCGGACGACCGGCTGAGGCTGGCGATGGACCGGATCGAGAAAGAATTTGCCTGATCCGGACGGGGAGGGAGGCATCAATTGAACCGGCCGACGGCGCGGCGGATCAGGCGGCCCGCCGGCGTCTCGACGGCGCGAAGCGCGCCCTGCGGACAGATCTCGATGCAGCAGTAGCAGCGGATGCACCGGTCATAATCGAAGCGAAGCGCCCTGCCTGCCAGGGAAATGGCGTGGGCGGGGCAGAATTTTCCGCATTCCCCGCACAGCGTGCAGACGAAGCCATCCGCGACCGGCCGCTGCACCACGTGCCTGCGGATCCACCCCTGCAGACTGCCCGGACCATAGACCAGCGGGGCGGCAACGGGCAGCTTGAAGTCGCCGACAGCCGGAAGGGACCCGTCGATCTCCAGTATTCCGCTCTTCAGGCCGAGCGCCCTGGCCGCCCTCAAAGTCGGCAACCTTTGCGGATCCAGACCGATCATTCGGCAAACCGCCTCATCGACGGCAAACGGGTCCTCCCCGCCGATCAGAATTCCGAGCCGACGGGGCGTGCCGCTCTTGCCGGGCCCCTCGCCCTCCATCGCGAGAATGCCGTCCAGAATGGTAAACGCGGGTCTGATCCGCCTGCAGATCTGGACCAGCAGGCGGGCAAACATCTCCCGGTCCACCCCGGTCCGCATGTGCCATTCCGGCTTCCGGAAACCGACAATACATCCGAACAGGTTCTTGACCCCGAGGGTCAGCAGCATCTGCCCGTGCGTTTTCAGCTTCGGGAGGTTGATGACATAATCCGCCGCCAGGGCGTCCGCGGCCACTTCAATTCGGCCGAAAGGGGCGCCCACATCGGCCTTCACGGATTCCCGAAGCGGCCGGATCTCCACGTCCAGCCCCTGCAGGGTCTTGCGAATCCCGCCGTCCCGAAGAATCTTTTCGAAGGAGCCGATGGCCGGGCTGTCGGCAACAACCGGCTCCGCACCCTTCTGCAAAACGTAGGCAACAGCCGCGCGGATGACGGCGGGGTGGGTCAGCAGGGCCTGCTCCGGGAAGGCCGGGGAGAGGAGATTCGGCTTGATCAGGACACGGCTGCCCCGATGAATCCGGTCGCCGCCGAGGGCCGTCATCATGTCGCAAAACAGCGGCATCAGTTCGTCGCCGTCGTAGCTCGATTTGCGGACGATCACCCGGGTCATGGGACCTCCAACCTCGAAAACGCCCTGACAGCCGCCTCCAGAAAATCCCTCCGGTGAAACAGGAAAGCCCCGACATGCCCCGTGTTCACCCAATTCAGGCTGGATCCGGCCCAGTGCCGGTGCAGGATGGAAACCGATTCCGGCGGGATGTAGGCGTCCCTTGCCGCCGCGACGAGAAAGGCGGCATCCGGTCTGACGGGAAGGGGATAGTTTCGGATGTCCGTCAGGCCCAGGATCCTTCTCATGAAATCGATAGCGCGGCCATAACCGTCCAACTGGCGGTTCAGGATGTCCCAGGCCAGATAATGTCTCAGGATGCCTTCCGTGAACACGGCGCCGGCCGAGTGCGGGGGGACGCAGGCAGCGATGGCGACCGGTTCCGGTGACAGCGCCCCGATCCGGGCCGCCATGTGCCCGCCCATGCTGATGCCGCAGACGCCCAGCCGTTCGAACCCGGCCTCGCGCAGCCACAGCAGGAGCGACCGACCCTCTTCGACCGTGGCCCTTCCCATGGTCCACAGGTCGCTGAAGCGGTTCAGCATTTTGCGATGCTGGTCTGAAGGCCTTCGACGGCCGTAGAAGGGATTCTCCAGAATCATGGAGCCGATGCCCCGCCGGGCCAGTGGCAAGCCGAAAACCGCCCTTCGCCGGCCGAATCCCTCATCTCCGGTCGCGGCCAGGTGGAGGCAGACCGGGGTCTTCCGCGAGGTTCCCTTCGGCAGGATGAGCTCGACATAGCCGGTGCGGCTCTCGTCGGGGAATTCCGCGCCCTGAAAGGGACTCTGGAAAGAACCGCGCCGGATGACGGCATTACCGCGTTTTGCGGGACCGTCCCACCGGATATCCACCGGCTTCGCTTCCAGGCGGGAAAAGCCGGCACGGTCAATTTCTTTCAGAAAGTCCAGATTGCCCCATCCCTGCCGGAAAAAGAGCCGTCTGTTGGACTGTCCGGCATAGAACCGATCGAGGAGACTGGTCGTCATGAAATCCATTCGGGTTGTGCCCGCCGCACGGACGGGAAGGATCGTTTAAAAATTGCAGAGCCGCGCCTCTTTGTCAACGGATAATTCCGAATCGGAATTTCGAGGGAAATCATCCAAAATCCGCTCTTCCACGGGTTTCGGAACTTGACAAAGCGATAAAAATCATGAATAGGAATGCTCAAAAAAGTGGAGGATTTCTGCTGTAAAGGCAGTGGCCATCACGTGAGCCTCCCGCGTTTCAAAAAATCCAGGGGTTATCACGCCCATGCTCTCATCAACAGCGATGACATGATCCGCCGGGCCGCTTATGTCCTGAATCTCCACCAGGCCTACGATTTCTATGCCCACAAATGGATATCCCGGCAGCGAAACCCGTCCAAATGGGGACAGTGCAACGTCATCGACGCGCCCATCTATCCGCTTCGCAACGGCGAAAAGTCGGAACCCGGAAATTTTGCACAAAGGGTCGCGGAGCGATCGAACAGCAGGATCCGGAATGTAGATTATCACTTCCTGGTCAAAAACACCAATACGGCCTTCGGCGGCTCCCGCCACAAGGAGCAGCGCGGATCTCTGACCTACTACGCCATGGCTCGACTGCACAAGATCGCCCTGGGTGTGGAGGCCACCAGGAACTGCTTTCTGCCGGAGGCGATCGCTTTTCTGACCATCGCGGTCAACGCCGCGTTGGAGGAAGCGGGGATCCGCACCGAGACTACGCCCTCCGAGGATTATCTGATCATCGGCCGTGAGATGAAAGAGAAGAAGGGGAAATCCCGATCCGGCAAAAACCGCCGGACGGACGAGATGGCGAAAACGTGAAAAAGGGGCCGGACGGGAACGTCGGCCATATTCCCCGAGAGCGAAGGCATGTATTCAGCAGGAATTGACATCGGGTCCATCAGCACCAAGGCCGTCATCATGAAGGGCGGAGAAATCCTCGCCGGCCGGGTCATTTTCACGGGCTACAATGCCGAAAGCGCCGGCAGGAAGGCCTTTGACGCCGTCTTGGCGGACCTGCGGCTCGACCGATCGGCCATCGCCCGGATTGTGTCGACCGGTTACGGCCGGAAAAGCCTGGCCCTGGCGGACAAGTCGGTCACGGAGATCATGTGTCATGCCGCCGGCGCCCGGCACATCAGCCCGCGGATCCGTTCGATCATCGACATCGGCGGCCAGGACAGCAAGGCCATCCTTCTGGACGACCGGGGCAAGGTTGCCAATTTTGCCATGAACGACAAGTGCGCCGCCGGAACGGGGCGCTTCCTTGAGGTGATGGCCAGGGCCATGGAGGTGGATCTCGACGAATTCGGCAGGATGTCCCTTCAGGCCGGTCAGCCTGCAAAGATCAGCAGCCTCTGCACCGTTTTTGCCGAATCGGAAATCATCTCCCTGATCGCCGGGGGTGAGAAGCGGGAAAACATCATCGCCGGCATCCACGAATCCATCTGTGCGCGGGTCCTGGCCATGGCCAACCGCGTCGGCATCAGCCCCCCCATCATGATGACCGGCGGCGTGGCAAAGAATGTCGGTGTCGTCCGGGCTTTTGAAAAAGCCATCGGCTCCACCGTCGAGGTTTCGGAGTACGCCCAGTTGAACGGAGCGATCGGTGCGGCATTGCTGGCCCAGTGCCTCTGAAGCAAAAAAGAGCTGGAGATTTTCCCCAATTGTGATATTATAATAAATTATTTTAACAAAATTCCGAGTCATTCGGAGTGGATGAGGCACTTATGAGGTTTGACATCGCAAGGAGCGGCAGCGGCCTGACCTACGAAATCCGCCACATCGTGGCCGTGGCCAACAAGCTGAAAGATTACGGCGTTCAGGTCGAATGGGAAAATATCGGCGATCCGGTCAACAAGGGGGAGAAAATCCCGGACTGGATGAAGGATGTCCTGATCGACATCCTCAGGGAAGACCACTCCTATGCCTATTCTCCCACCAAGGGGATGAACGAGACCCGGGAGTTTCTGGCCGGAATGGTCAACCGGCGGGGCCGGCTGCAGATGAGTCCCGAGGACATCATCTTCTTCAACGGCCTCGGGGATGCCATTGCCCGCGCCTACAGCTCCATCCGCATCGATGCGCGGGTCATCCTGCCCGAACCGACCTATTCCACGCACCTGCTTGCGGAAGTGCTGCACGCCTCGTTCCCGCCCAACACGTACCGGATGAACCCCTACAGCAACTGGTACCCGGACATCCGCGAACTGGAGCAGAAGGTGAAAAGCCACAAATCCATCGTGGGGATCCTGGTCATCAACCCGGACAACCCGACAGGATTCGTCTACCCCGTGGAGACGCTGAAGCAAATCATCCGGATTGCCAAGGAGTACGAACTGTTCGTCATGTTCGATGAAACCTACATCAACATCATCTACAACAACAAGGAGACCGTTCCGCTCTCCGATGTCATCGAAGATGTGCCCGGAATCAGCATGAAGGGCATCTCCAAGGAATTTCCATGGCCCGGCGCGCGGTGCGGATGGGTCGAGGTCTACAACGCCGGCAAGGACCCGATCTTCGACAACTACATCAACACGATCCTCCACCAGAAAATGTCGGAGGTGTGCTCGACGACTTTGCCGCAGATGGCGATTCCGCGGATCATGACCCATCCGGAATACAGAAATTACCTGAACGAGCGGACGCGCCACTACGAGAAGCTCTCCAATATCGCCTACGACATCCTGAAGGACGTTCCTTATCTGACGGTCAACCGCTCCAACGGCGCCTTCTATATGACCGCGGTTTTCAACGAGTCCGTCATGAACCACCGGCAGACGCTGCCCATCGCGCAGCCCGAAATCAGGAGCTACATCGAGAACCTGGTGAACGACAAGATCGAATTCGACAAGCGCTTCGTCTATTACCTGCTGGGTTCGACGGGCATCTGCGTCGTCCCCCTGACTTCGTTCTTCACGTCCCTGCAGGGATTCCGGATGACCCTGCTGGACAAGGACCCCGACAATTTCGAGGCCGTCGTCCGGAAGATTGCCGACAAGATCGTCGAGTACATCGACTCCTCGAACATTACCTCGTCCTTTCCTCTGCTGTAAAAGCCGAACGGTTCACTTGATCAGCCGCTGGCGCATTTTTCGAAGCGCCAGCGGAAAAAAAATCGCCCCGAAAGCAATCAGACAGGCCAGCGACCAGAGCATATCCCCTTCGAACCGGCTGTAGCAGAGGGACCGCGCCAGCAGGGTCAGATGGGTCAGGGGCAGGGCCATGGCCATGTACTGCGCCCACGGGGGGAGATTCTCAACGGGAAAGAACGTGCCGCTGAACAGGAACATGGGCGTGATGAACAGAAAGAACGGCAGGTTGAACAGATCGATGTGCGGAACGATGCCCGTGAAATACATGCCGATGGCCCCGAAGGCCATTCCCCCGACGAACGCCAGCGGAATCAGGAGCAATCCCGAGGGGTAGGAAATGAGGCCGAACAGGCTGATGACGGCCATCATGATCATCGTCGAGAAGACGGACTTGGCGGCCCCCCAGACAATCTCCCCCGTGATGATCTCGTCCACGGACAGGGGGGTTGCCATCATGGCATCGAAGGTCTTCTGATAGTACATACGGACGAACGAACTGTAGGTGTTCTCGAAAAAAGCGTTGTTCATGATGTTGATGGCGATCAGGGCCGGTGCGATGAACGCCGTATAGGAAACCTCCGCGCCCTGATCCCGAATTCTGCCCACCAGGGCGCTCAGCCCATACCCGAAGGCCAGCAGATAGAACAGGGGCTCCAGAAGGGGAGCGAGAAAGCCGATTTTCCAGTTCTGCCGGTAAACCGTCCAGTTGCGCAGCCAGACATTGAAAACACCCCTCATTCCCGCAGCCCCCGACCCGTGAGTTTCAGAAAAACATCCTCCAGCGATGCCATCCGCATGATGCACCCTTCCCGGCAATAGGTATCGCGGATCTCATGGTAAAGCTCATCACGGTCGTTTCCGTAGATGATCAGGCGGTGCCCCAGATCCTCATGGTGCAGGCCGTGAGACTGAACGAACTGCCGGAGTGCGGGTCCGGGGTCGGACACTTCGATGATGTCATGCCCCACATAATCCCGCACCAGATCCGCCGGCCGACCCTCGACCAGGATGCGTCCATGGTCCATGATCATGAGACGGTCGCAGAGCCGCGAGGCCTCCTCCATGTAATGCGTGGTCAGCAGGAGCGTCATTCCCCGTGCCTTCAGTTCGTCGAGGCGCTCCCACACCTGATGGCGGGACTGGGGGTCGAGCCCCGTCGTCGGCTCGTCGAGGATGAGCAGGTCCGGGGTGTTGATCAGGGCACGGGCCAGGACGAGCCGGCGCATCATCCCTCCGGACAGGTCGAGGACCCTGGATTCTTTCCGGTGCTCCAGGGCCATGAATGCCAGGAGCGTCATGGCCTTCTCCGCGGCGGCACGGCGGGGAATGCGAAAGTAGCGGGCAAATACGATCAGGTTCTCCAGAACGGTGAGGTCCGTATCCAGGTTGTTTTCCTGCTGGCACACGCCGATCCGGGCTTTGATCGCGCGCATCTGGCGGCCGACATCCAGGCCGAAAACGGTCAGCCGGCCCGCCGTCATGGGGGAAAATCCGTAAATCATCCGGATGGTCGTTGTCTTTCCGGCCCCGTTCGGCCCGAGGATGCCGTAGCATTCCGCCGGGGCCACATGAAAGGAGACATCCTCCACGGCGGTCAACGCCCCGAATACTTTCCGCAGATGCTCCGCCTGTACAATCATGGACCCGCCTGCACCGGGCAATCCTGCTCACCCCTGACATGAGCCGACGCCTGCATGCCGGCCAGATAGCCCGTGGAAAAGGCGGCCTGCAGGTTGTAGCCTCCGGTATCGGCATCAACATCCATCACCTCGCCGCAGAAGAAAAGTCCCCTGACCAGGCGCGATGCCATGGTGCGCGGATCGATTTCATCCAGGGAGACGCCTCCGGCCGTCACGATGCCGGACGACAGGGACAGGGAACCCCGAATGTTGAAGCGCAGGGACTTCATGGTGCGAACGATCCTTTCCCGTTCCGCCGCGTTGATCTGGTGTGCCGGCTTCTCTTCGGGAATGTCCGTCATATCGACGAACGGGACGATCATCTTCCGGGGGAGTAAGCCTTCGAGGATGCGCCCGTATCTCCTCCTGCCGTGGCGGTCCAGGTCACGCTGAACCCGCTCCCGAAGCTGCTCCATGCTCAGAGCCGGTTTGAGGTCGATGGCAACACTTACCGGCCCCTCGGCAAGGGCGTCCACCACCGCCAGGCTCATGAGGAGCGTTACGGGTCCACCGATGCCGAAGTGGGTGATCATCATCTCGCCCCTGCGGCTTTCGATCACGGGCGGTCTGGCCCTCCTGCCCCGGATTCCCCGGCCCGCCTCCTCCCGCGGGACCCGCGCATCGTCGATGTTCTTCGCCGGGCACCGAAAGGCGGTCAGGCGGATGTTGCGCAGGCTGACCCCCTGCATCGACCGGGCCCGTTTCGTTTCTTCAACGACCAGGGGAACCAGGGACGGGCGGATGGCGACGATGGTGTGGCCGAGTTTTCGGAGCATTTCATACCCGTCTCCCGAAGATCCCGTTCCCGGGTAGGTCGCGCCGCCGGTCGCCAGGATGACCGCCCGCCCGGGTATCGGGCCGCCGTCCGTCTGCACGCCCCGCACACGCCCGTTCCGGACAAGAATCCCCCTGACCCGGGTCTGGGTTCTGAGCACGGCGCCCTGGCCAGCCGAATATTGAAGAAGGGCCTGGACGACATCGCCGGACCGGTCGGAAACAGGGAAGATCCGTCCGCCGTGCTCGATCTTGGTTTCGATGCCGTGCCGTTTCAGCAGCGCCAGCAGATCGTCGCGAAAGAAGGCGCGAAACGCACGGTGAAGAAAACGGCCGTTCCGGCCGTACATGCCGATAAAATCCTCCAGCGGCTTCTGATTGGTCAGGTTGCAACGCGTCTTCCCGCTGATCAGGATTTTCCGCCCCGGCGTATCCATCTTTTCCAGCAACAGCACCGGTACGCCGTCTTCGGCCGCCCTTCCGGCCGCCATCATGCCGCCGGCGCCGGCGCCGACGACCAGCACGGCCCCGGGATCTTCCGCTGCGTTCCGGCTTCCAGTCATGGGATCATCCAACGGATCGGCCCGCTCAAGGCACCGCCGAAAAAAGAACTGCGCTATTTTTCAGCGAACCGGAAGGGGTTGAAGTCCGTTCGGTTGTCGTAATAATCTTCCTGTTCGGCTTGTTTGAGGAAGCCGACCACCTTGTACGTGACCGGCGTCATGAGGACTTCGATGCCGACTTTGAAAATATAATTGGCTGCGATCAGGCTCGCCGCCAGCGATGCGGGAAAAACACCGAGAAACGTCGCCGTCAGAACGAAAACAACCGTATCGACGCCTTCCCCGACCAGGGTGCTGCCGACCGTCCGCGTCCAGAGCCACTTCCCCGCCGTCAGGATTTTCATCCGGGCGAGGACAAAGGAGTTCGAAAATTCGCCCAGCCAGTATCCCATCAGGCTTGCCGCGACGATGCCGCCGGAGGTCATTCCCTGAAACATGGCATGATAGGCGCCCTGCCCTGCCGTCTTCTCCCAAGTCGCATCGCCCGGAAGAACCTGAACGATGTAAAAAACCAGGCTGGTCAGGGCAAGACAGACGAACCCGGCCCAGATCACCCGGCGGGATCTTCGATAGCCGTAGACTTCCGTCAGGATGTCTCCGAAAACGTAACTGACCGGAAAGAGCAGCGTCCCCGCGTCAAAAGCGAGCGGCATGCCGAACAGCGACAGCCCCCAGTCGATGATCTTCGCCGACGAAAGGATGTTGCTGACGATCAGCACCACGACAAAAGAGACCATGATCAGGTCAAAATACCGATAGGCTTTTGCGTTCATCGTCTTGTCCGGTTGTGATTCCCCGCGCTCAGGCGCCGTTCAGAACGATCTTTCGAATGGCTTCCCAGTCCACATCGTTATCCAGGCAATCATACCGCTGCGTCAGGACAACCTGGGGAACGACTTTCCTCCTCTTCAGATCGACGCCTTGCAGGGTGATCCGGGTTGAACGGATCTGCTTTCCGATTTCAAAACCGCAGGTCGCGCCGGCCGCCGCCCTCAGTCTCTTCCTCTCCGCGAGCCTCTTCGTGAAGCCGGAACTGGGCGTGATGTAAAACTGCAGGCCCCGCTCATCGCAGAGTGCCTTGATCTCGCCGCATCGGCAGAGCTTGCATTGAATGCAGAGGATCCCGTTCTCCTTCGAGAACTTCGCCGGGCATTTCGAATGGATCAGGCAGTGCGGAAGGAGAATCGCCCGCTCCTTGACGGGAACCCGGTTGAAATCATCCCGGAACGATTCGTTGGCCCTTTTGACGAAATCATCGTAAAAGCCGTTTCGCTCCCCGGAAAGACGGAAGGGGAGGAGAAAAAGAGACAGCATGAACCTGATTTTTTTTGCCGTGTTTTCCATACATGAGGCGCAAAGTCGCCGCCTGTTTTCAAAGGCTTCTAAACCGTCGCGACGCCGGGAATGTATCGGAAAAGAAGAATCCCTGTCAAGACAATAACGGGAACCGCATGCCGAAGCGCGCATTCCGCCCCTGCGGGGATTCGTTTTGACAAACCCGGCCGTCGTGTATTAGTCTAACAGACAGGCAACATGGCCGCAGCCTGTTCAACGGCAGCGGCAAAACATGCAGAACAGGTGAAAGTTTTGGATATCGGCCGAACGGTTTTCATTGTCAATCCGCATGCCGGCCACGGCTCCACCGGACGGGAGTGGCACCGGATTGAGCGCGAGGCAAGACGGCTTCTCGGTTCTTTCGAAACGTGCATGACCGCCGGGCCCGGTGACGCGACAGAAATCGCGAGGCATCATCTCCTGCAGGGGTGCGCGCGGATCGTATGCGTCGGCGGAGACGGAACGCTCAACGAAGCGGTGAACGGCTTCATGGACGAAACCGGACCCATCCGCCCCGATGCCCTGCTGGGCTTTATTCCGAACGGAACCGGCTGCGATATCGCCCGGACCCCTCACCTGGATCGAAATCTGGAAAAATCACTGGAGATCCTGCGAAGGGGCCATGTCCGCAAAATCGATCTGGGGAGGCTTCATTTTCAGGATCACGGGGGGCGGCCGACCGTCCGTTATTTTCACAACATTGCCAGTTTCGGACTCGGAGGAGAGGTCGTTGACCGCGTCAACAGCACGAGCAAGCGTTTCGGTCCCTTCCTTTCCTTTATCTGGGCGACGGTCATTTCGATCTTCTCCTACGGCAGGAAACGGATTCGTCTTCATGTGGATGGCGATTTCGAGATGGACGTCACGATCTGGAACGTCGCCGTGGCAAACGGCCAATATCACGGCGGCGGCATGTGCGTCGCCCCCGACGCGGTGATCGATGACGGCCTTTTTCATTTGACCGTGATCAGCGATATGACGCTGCCCCAGGTCTTCCTGAACCTTCCCAAGCTCTACAACGGCAGGATCAAGACGATCGGACAGGTCTTCACCCGCACCGCACTGCACGTTCTTGCCGAATCGGAGCAGACGGTGCTGCTGGACGTGGACGGGGAGCAGCCGGGCCGACTGCCCGTCACCATCGACATGGTTCCCGGCGCGATCCGAATGATCACCCGCCCGTGAGCAAGCGCCGCAAAGAGGGTCTTCGGGAAGGAAAGCCTCGCGGCGATGATGCGTAATTCCCCATCTTGTGGGGAGCAATGCCTCATTTCCCTTTTGCCGCTCTTGTAATCCGCCGGTCCGGTCATGATTATTTATGATGTAATACCGAACACTTATTTATTCCGAACCGATGATCATTTGAATGGTATGCAGATTGCTTGATGAGTTTCCTCGACCAAAGGAATGAAGCATGGGAAAAATGAATGGAGGCGGAAAGATGAGACGATGGATGCTCATTGCGACAGGGTTGGTTTTCCTTCTTTTTGCTTGGGCCTTTGCGGCCGATCCACCGGTTTCAAAAGCGCCGGTCGCGGCGGCCAAGGCCGACAAAATCACCAAGATGAGGGCTCCCGGAACCATCCTGGAAATCTCCGATAGCGCGCTGAAGATCGAAAGAAAGATCAAGGATAAAGTGGAAACGATGGAATTCGTGCTGGAAAAACCGGTCAAATTCAAGGCGGGCGACCGTGTGCGGGTCAGCTATGTGGAGCGGGATGGAAAAATGATCGCGACCCGGGTTGTCAAGGCGGTCACCATTCCGGTCAAAAAACCCGCGGCGGTCAATCCGATGCCGGCGACCGGCGCACCGGCAGCAAAATGATCCATTGACCGTTTCTGTTTTTCCAGGGGCATCAAGACCATGTCTTCATGCCCCTTTTTCATGTGCTTTTTCATTTCAGACCTATTATAATGAGCCATGCCGAAGCAGCATCTCAAAGGATTTGAATGACCCTCCGCACGCGATTGATGATCCTGACCATCCTCGGGCTGATCCTGACCATGTCGACATGGGGCTGGATCCAGCTCAGGGCGCTGGACAGAATCCTGAACGAGCAGCAGGTCAAAACCATGACCGGGCTGGCCGATACGGTCAGCACCTACTACCAGTTTTTCCCCACCCGCCGCGGATTGTCCGCCCTTGACAACGCCCTGAAAGATCTGGTCCAAGACAATGCCACCCTGGGGCGAATTGACATTTACTCCATCAACCGCTTCGGCGACGTGGACTTCATTGCCGGCGCCGGGCGCGTCTCCTACGAATGGCCGGAACCGACGGTGGGCAAAGCCGCCGACATTCTGAAGCCACAGTACATCAAGCTCAACACCGACGGTGGGGCGGCGCTGGGGCTGCTTTACCCCGAACTGCCCGACCAACGGGAGAACACGAGGATCGTGATCGGCGTCATTGTCTTCTCCCAGGCCAACGCGGAAATCCTCGCACGTGCCCAGCGATTGCTGATCTTCAGCACCGGAGGCCTGCTGCTGGCCATTTTGCTGATTCTCGCCATCAGCTACCGCTGGTTGATTGCGCGCCCCCTGGGCGTCATTATCCGCACCATTGACGAATTCCAGGCCGGGCAATATGTCCGGCGAATCCCGATGAAACGGATGGACGAGTGGGGTCAACTGGCATCCCATTTCAACGAAATGGCAAACGAAATCGAGCGGGTGCTCGCGCACAACCAGGAGCTGAACCGCCGCCTGGAGGAGCGCGTTCAGGAAGCGACGCTCAAGGTCGTGCAGTTGCAAAAGCAGGTGAACCAGCTTCAGCAGCTGACCGCCCTGGGGCATCTCACCGCGACCCTCGCCCACGACCTAGGTACACCGCTGCACTCCATTGCCGGCATGGCCAGGCTGCTGCTGGAGCGCGGCGGCTGGCCTCCCGACGTGGGGCGCAAGTTGGAACTGATCGTCCGGCAGACCGAACGGCTCAATACCGTAATCCAGAACGTGCGGCGCGCGACCCGCCCGCCGGAGCCCCATTTCGAGGTCCTGAGAATCCACGACGTCTTCAGCGAGACCGTCCCCCTCGTGGAGCCGCTCACCCAAAAAGCGGGCATCGCACTCGTCGTCCGGGAAGAGCCGGACCTGCCGCCCCTTTACGCAGACCGCCATCGCCTGCAGACCGCGCTGTTCAATCTGGTCCAGAATGCCGTGGAAGCCATGCCGGGAGGCGGCGAGATCATCCTTTCCGCCTTCGCCGACAAACCGCGCCAGGAGGTTGCCGTCGGGGTCGCGGACAAGGGGCCGGGCATCCCGGCGGCACTGCTGGAAAAAATCTGCGAGCCTTTCTTCAGCACGCGCACCGATGAAGGGTTGCGCGGGCTGGGGCTCGCGATCGTGCAGGACATCATGAAGGTCCACAGCGGCCGGATGAACATTCGAAGCCGGCCCGGCGCCGGAACGGAGGTGTTCCTTTATTTTCCCTTCGTGCCTGCCGGCCAACCGGAAGGATCCGCTCCCGGCGCCTCATGATCCGTTCCCGGGCGCATGCCCTCGCGGGGGCGCCGCCGTCCCGGAATCACCGGTTGCGACGGGACCCCCGGAAAGCGGATGGCAGCGGCCGACAACCAGCGGAATGAACGTCGTCAGGTCTTCCACGATCCCGACATCGGCCTCCCGAAAAATCGCCGCGCCGGGGTCCGTGTTGATCGCCACGACATACTTCGATCCGCGCATGCCCGCCAGATGCTGAACGGCCCCGGAGATGCCGCAGGCGATGTAGAGCTTCGGCGACACCGTTTTCCCCGTCAGGCCGATCTGATGCCCGAAATCCAGCCAGCCACGATCGCAGACCGTCCGAGAACAGCCGACGGCGGACTTTGAAAAGAGGCCGGCCAGTTTCCGGATCAGCCCAAGGTTTTCCTCGGCTCCGATCCCCCGGCCTGCGGATACGACCGTGTCGGCAAGCGCCAGTTCGAGGTTCTCCTCCCCGGCCGCCAGGACGCCGAGCGCACGGGTTCGATGCGGGGAGGCCGGAACCCGCAGGATTTCCACCCCTGCCTTCCGTTTTTCAGGAAGCGGCCCGGTGGGAGAATCGGCCGGGAAAGCGCCCGGTTGAACGGTCAGAACGGTGACGTCCCGATTGGCGCGCACCCGCATCCGCATCTTCCCGTTGAAAATCGAGCGGACAAACGTCGGGGAATCCCGCTCACCGCAGATTTCCTCGACAGCAGTGATGCAGGATGCGCCGATTCCGGCGGCGAGTGCCGGAGCAAAATCACAGCCCCGGGACGTGTGGGGAATACAGATGTGCGATGCTCCCTGCTCCCGGATCAGCGCGGCCAGGGCCAGCCGCCAGGTCTCGGCACTGTATGGATCCAGGCTCTCCGCCTCAAGTGCGATGGCATCAATACCCGTCCGGTCCGCCAACTCGCCCGCGGCATCCCGAACGTCCCTGCCCGGCACGACAATTCGAATGGCGGCGGATTCCCTTCCGGCGAGCCGGCGTGCAAAAGCGACGGTCTCGAGGGTCACCGGCCGGATTGCGTCCTCGATCCGTTCGACCACCACCAGGATTCGATTTTGAGTGTCCATTATAAAAATGCCTTCTCCCGAAACAGCCGCACGAGCTGTTCCGCTTTTTCCGGGGCGCTGCCGGACAGAAACGTACATGTCGCCGCCGGCGCAGGCTCCTCCAGGCACACCAGGGACTCCCAGGCTTCCGGCGGCGCGATTGCCTTCTCGTCGATCGTGACCAGGGGCTGTGATCTCGCACGCAACACATGAGAGAGCGCCGGGTAACGGGGACGGTTGATGCCTGACTGCACCGTCAGCAGGGCCGGCAGCGTCAGGGCAACGGCCTCGCGCCTCCCGCCCTCCAGTTCCCGCTCCACATCGACGCGTCGGTCGTTCGGCGCGAGCTTCTGGGACATCACCGCCGTGGACCAGGGATAGTCGAGCAGGACCGCGACCATCGGCCCGACCTGGCCCTGCATGTCATCTTCGGCCATCACCCCCGCCAGGATGAGGTCATACCCCTCGCCCCCGGCATATGCGGAAATCAGCGAGGCCGTTTCCCGGGGCATCCGGTAGCGGTCGTCGCCCAGGAGAATGTGGATGCCCTCGTCCGCACCCATTGCCAGGGCCCTTTCGACCGTCCGGGCGGCTCTCTCCGGCCCGACGGAGATCGCATCGATCCGGGCGCCCGGAAAAGCCTCGCGGATGCGAAGGGCCTCTTCCAGGGCAAATTCATCATAGCGGTTCATCCGGTACCGCTCCCGCGGAAGCGGTTCGATCCCCGTTCGGGAGGCGTCGATCCGGAACGGATATTCGGGATCGGGAACCTGCCTGACACAGACGAGTATCTTCAGCATGCCCGCATCACCCTCACTGCGGCCGGCTTCCGCCTTCCCGGGAGCGGATCCTGCTCCGCCATTCGATTCATCATCTTTCTTACCCTATTCGACGCCTCTCAATATCTGGTCCAGTTTCCGTTGATACAGGTCATGTTCGCCCAGGTCGTTGTGTCCGCCGGACGGAATCGTGGTCAGCATGCGTTCGGACCGGATCAGGGGGAGCAGCCTTACACTCGACGCATGGGGAATGATTTCATCCCGTTCGCCGTGAAAGAGATAAATCGGGCATTCCACTTTCGCAATCCACTGGTCGGTCCGGAGGGGGTAGCGAAGCAGGAGGCGCAGCAAAGGCCGGGGGATCAGGGGATAGTGGTAGGCGGCCAGGTCCAGGAAACTGTAGTAGGGGGATTCCAGGATCACCATGCGCGGCCGGTTTGCCGCTGCCAGATAAACGGCCAGCCCGGTGCCGACGGACCGCCCGTAGAGGATGATCCGGTTTTCCGGATAGACCTCCCGAAGGCGTTCATAGGCGGCCTCCGCGTCCCGGAGCAGTATTTTTTCACTGCGGATCCGGCCCGTGCTTTTTCCGAATCCCCGGTAATCCGGAATGAGCACATCGTAGCCGCGTCCCGTGAAATCCGGTGCGATCGCACCCCAGCTTCTCAGGCTGCCCGCGTTGCCGTGGAAATAGAGGACAGCCCCCCTCGGCTGTTCCGCCTTGAAGTGCAGCGCGCTGATCACCGCGCCCTCCACCGGCCAGGCCAACTCCTCAAAGCGCCCTGAAAAGGAGAACGGAAAGCCGGCTGGAAGGGCCTCGGGATAGAAGATCAGGCTTTCCTGCTTGAAGTACATCAGGCTGCATCCCAGAATGCTGACGAGGCAGAAGAAAAAAACAACCGTCAGGGAGGTTTTTTGGAAAGTTCCGCCGTGCTTCATCATGCATGCCCGGATCCGGTCTTCGTGAAAGGCTCGCCGAGACGCTACATCATCCCCCATTTTTTCAGCTTTTGATGCAGGGTGCGCCGGGTGATGCCCAGCCGGCGCGCGGCTTCGCTCTTGTTGCCCTCGGCGGCTTCCAGGGTCTTGAGGATCGTGGCCTTCTCCATCTCGCCCAACGATGCTTCACCCGGAAACGGCATCAGCATTCTGCCCGATGAATCCTCATCGGCAGCAAGGAGCGGCAGGTCCGTCTCGTCGAGGCGCTCTGACCGCGACAGCACGACGCCGCGCTCCACGGCATTCATCAGCTCCCGGACATTTCCCGGCCAGTCGTATCGAAGCAGGCGGTCCATCGCCTGCGGGGTAAAGCCCTTGATCGCTTTGCGGTTGATTTCGGTAAAATGGTCCAGGAAATGCTGCGCGAGCAGCGGGATGTCCTCCCGGCGCTCCCGAAGCGGCGGGAGTTGCAGCGTGACGACGTTCAAGCGGTAGTAGAGATCTTCCCGAAAGCGTCCCGCCGCGATGTCCTGGAGAAGGTTGCGGTTCGTGGCGGCGATCACCCGCACATTCACCCGGATCACCTCGTCCCCGCCCACCCGGGTCAGCTCGCGTTCCTGCAGGACCCGGAGCAGCTTGACCTGCATGCCCAGGGACATTTCGCTCACCTCATCGAGAAAGATGCTGCCGCCCTCGGCCTGGCGGAACTTTCCCTCCTTGCGGCGGTCGGCGCCGGTGAAGGAACCCTTCTCGTGCCCAAAGAGCTCGGATTCCAGCAGGGTTTCCGTGATCGCGGCGCAGTTGATCTTCACGAAGGGACCATCCCTGCGAAGGCTGTTGTAATGGATCGCCCCGGCAATCATCTCCTTGCCCGTTCCGGATTCACCCGTGATCATGACGGTCGCCTCGGAGGGGGCCACCTGCGCCACCGTCTCCAGCAGGGCGGTCATGGCCCGGGAGCGTCCGATGAGGCTCCGCAGGTCGAACCGGATGCCCAGACTTTCCCGAAGCCGGCGGTTTTCCTCCTTCAGATGCCGGTGTTCCATGGCGCGCTCCATGATCAGGCGCAGCTCATCGAAGTCGAGCGGTTTGGTCAGGTAGTCGTAAGCCCCCTTCTTCAGGGCTTCCTTTGCGGTTTCCACGGATGCGTAGGCCGTCATGATGACCACGGGAATGGCCGGGTTGAATGCCTTGATCTCGGCAAGGGCCGCCAGCCCCGAGACCTTCGCCATGCGAATGTCCATGAGGATCAGGTCGAAGGGCCTTTCATGGACCTGCGCGACCGCCTCGTCGCCGTCGCCCGCCGCCGCGACGCTGTAGCCCCATCCGGACAGCAGCGTCTTGAGCATGGTGCGATGGGCATGATCGTCGTCCACCACCAGGATTGTTTTCTTGTTCGTCATGATCCGATCACCCCTTCCATGATATCCGACCCGGTCAACGCATCTTATTCAAGGTTCGACACGCACATCGGGACAGATGGCATGTTTCCCGTTTCTTCAGTCCACAGGCGGCAAAAATCCATTCCGTCGCGGTGCGGGCCATCTCCCGCAGCTCATTCGCTCCCACCGGAACGGGACAGCAGGACCGAAACGGTGGTGCCCCGGCCGGGAACGCTGGCCGCGTGCACGGCCCCGCCATGGGCTTCGACGATCTTCTGAACGATGGCGAGCCCCAGACCGGTGCCGGACGGCTTCGTGGTGAAGTAAGGGTCGAAGATCCGTTCGATGTCTTTTGCATCGATCCCCGTCCCCGTGTCCCGCACTTCCACGCGGACGAGCCGGTCCGGCTGTTCCGACAGAATGACGGAAAGCGTCCCACCCGTTTGCATGGCCCCCAGGGCGTTCAGGAAGAGGTTGAGGAGCACCTGTTTGATCCGGTCCGGATCGATATGGAGGGGCGCCACATCCTCCGGCAGGTCCGCCGAGACGGAAACCCCCTTCTCGCGGGCCTCGCTTTCGATCATCCGCAGGGCATGACGGACGACCATCTGGACGGGGGTCGGCTGCCGGTTCATGGTCATGGGCCGGGCGTAGTCCAGCAGTTGCCCGATCACCCGGTTCAGACGGTCCACTTCCTGAACCATGATGTCCGCGGTTCTGCCGTCCTCGGGGTTGTCCCGGTACCGTTCCTTGAAGTAGGTCGCGAATCCCTTGATGGAACTAAGCGGATTCCGGATCTCGTGGGCCACGCCGGCGGCCAGGCTGCCGAGCGCGGCGAGGCGCTGGCTTCGGGCGATCTCGCTCTTCAACTGGCGGATCTCCGTGACATCCCGGAACAGCATCACCCTCTCCGGTTCGCCCCCTTCGCCTTCCAGCACCGTGGCAATAACATCCAGCGGGACGGGCGGCCCCTCCGCCATTCTGCAATCGATCTCCCTTTCGATGACACCCCTTTCCGGGGCAGTCTCCCGGAGAAGATCTTGAATTTCCGCGGGAAGCGTCTCTTCGGCGCTCCGGCCGACGGCACCGGCGGTGGTCTGGCGAAGGATCGCTGCGGCAGTGTCGTTGAAGGCGGTGATCCGGCCGGATCCGTCGATGGCCGCGAGCCCCATGGGCATGTGCCTGACCAGGTTGTCCGAAAAGGCCCGGGCCCGCGACAGCGACGTCTGCGCGGAGCGGTAACCCTGGGCCAGCATGAGGGAAATGATGCCGGACATGCAAATGATCAGAAAGACGGCCGCCATCATAATGGTATGGCGGTTGTCCTCCCTGCGTGCGGTCTCCACCGGTCCCATATCCAGACCGACGAAAATGACCAGGCCTTCCGAATGAACCGCGGCGGCTTCCTGGCGCAGCGAGAGATCCCGATCCGGCCGGAACCGGTCCTGAACGGCCTGCACATCTTCCTGCGCCGGTTTGAACTGGCGGTAGATTTCAAAGGTGTCCGCCCCCTCCGTGTTGGGCACCCTTCGCCACCGGGGGTCCGTCGAACGGGATATGCTTTCGAGATCGAGGTCCGTTCCGTAGATTTCACCGATCAGCGAGGGGTCGCTGTCGGCCAGGATCACCCCCTTGACATCCGTCACGATCAGGTAGTCGATATCAGGCTGCCGCGCCGTTTCCATGAGGAGCTTCTGCAACTGGAAGTGCCCCCATCGAAGGCCGACGCCGGTTCGCACACCCGCCTCGAAGGAACGGATCAGCGCGGCGCCTTTTTCCACGAGAAGCTTCCTGGTATGGTCGCGCTGGCGGTTGAGGCTCTGCTGGGTCATGAACATGAAGACGGGGACCAGAATGAAAACCGCCCCGATGATAATCCAGGGCGATACCCCGACCCAACGTTTGCTGTGGAGTTTTAAGGGCTTCTTGATCATCCGCTCACCATGCGATCGGCAGAGAAAAATTCGCCTTGGCGAAATTTCAAAAGTTGACGACGTTTTGGATACTTATTATTCAACTGCATACCACAAATGGATATTTACGATACAGTATTTTTGATCTTATTCTGGTTCCTGAATGCCCCTGAGGGAAAAAGACCGGGATGGTTCTCATTGTTGTGTAAAGGAACCTCTTCGATAATTCGTTTTTCATAACGGACAGTTAAAAAATATGCCGCCTGTGGAGAGCGTGTTTCTCACGGCGCTGCCGGCCTTTTTTCGGCGGCATGTCCCGGATCTGGCATGCCCGTTGCTATGGTATAGAAGCAAAACAGAGGAACAATCAATTCTGAAAGGAGAATGAGAAATGAAGAAAGTATCGATGGTCTTTGCGGCCGTACTGATTTCCACGGCCCTGGCTTCAGCAGCCTTCGCCTTCGGACCCGGGGGCGGGTGGGGGCGGGGACATGGCGGTCGCCACTGCTACAATCCGGGAGACGGACCGCTTTCCGCCGCCGCCCAGCTCAACCTGACGGCGGAACAGACGGAGAAGATCAAAGCCCTGCGCGACGCCCATCTGAAGGACGTCACGCCCCTGAGCGACACGATGTTCAGCAAGCGCTCCGAACTGAAGCTGCTTTGGCTGCAGGCCAGTCCGGACCAGAACAAAATCATGGCGGTGCAGAAGGAAATACGGGTACTGAGGGATCAGCTCGAGGATAAGCGGACCGGTCATCGTCTGGCCGTATTCAATCTGCTCACGCCGGAACAGCGCACCAAGGCGCAAGCCTATGGCGGGCGGAGGGGTTTCGGCATGGGCGGCCCGTGCATCGGCGGTCCGGGTAATCCGGGCGGCGGTCCGGGATTCGGTCCCGGCCCAGGCCCCCGCAGCAACTGGTAAACTCCCCTGGAAACCATGCGAACGAGCCCGGGGAAGCTCCCCGGGCTTTGTTTTGCCCGCACCGGATGCACGGGAGGGGGCCTTTCGCGCGAAAGAACGCTGAATTCCGATGTCCGGAAAAGATTGTCTTCGCATGAAAGGGTTGTGAAGCGTCATTGAAAGTGATAGCGTCCCGCAGATATTTTGCAACCGGATCGCCGAAGCATACCATTTATTGCACACAGGAATTGAGTGACATCATCGATGAAGATCAAGATCAAAACAATGATCCTGCTGTTGACGCTGACCGGGCTGATCCTGCCTTTCACGGCAGCGGCGGGAGACCGGATCATAAAGGGAGAAACGCTGGACATTCAGCAGTGCGTCGACATTGCCCTGAAAAACCACCCTTCGATTCTGTCGGCAGCCGGCACCCTGAAGGCGGGTGAGAGCCGCGTCGGTCAGGCCAGATCCGGCTATTATCCCCAGGTGAGTGGATCCGTCGTCTACAACCGGATATCCCCTTACGAAACATCGTCAGGGGGACGGCTGGCACCGAACGATAAAGGCGCCTATGACGTCACCAATTCCTCGATCGCGCTCAGCCAGAATCTTTTCGACTTCGGCAAGACCGCAGCACAGGTGAGGATTCAAAGCCTCAATCTGGACTCGTCCCGCGCCGACTTCGCCGACGTGAAATCGCGGGTGGTCTTCGGCGCCAAGCAGGCCTACTACGAGCTTCTTCGGGCCAGGCGGAACCGGGACGTGGGCCGGGAGGTGGTGGGGCAGTACGAGCAGCATCTTGCCCGCGCGAAAGGGTTTTTTGAAATCGGCGTGAAGCCGAAATTCGATGTCACCAAGGCCGAAGTTGACCTTTCGAACGCAAAGCTGAGCCTGCTCAAGGCGGAGAACGCCTTTCGGGTGGCACGGGTGACGCTGAACAACGCCCTGGGGCTGCCGGAGGCGCCGGATTTTGAAATTCAGGACAGCCTTGACCTCCCGCGCGCAGAAGTGGATTTGGACGCGGCGCTGAGGAAGGCCTTTGATCGCCGGCCGGACCTCCAGGCCATCCTCGTGAAGGAAAAAGCCCTGGAAGAGACCATCGCTTACGAGAAAAAAGGCTATTATCCCTACGTAACGGGCAACGCGAGCTACGGCTGGGGCGGAGACAGCTTCCCGCTGGATCACGGCTGGAACATCGGCGCCACCCTGAACATTCCTCTCTTCAGCGGTCTGTCCACCAAATACCAGGTCGATGAAGCGCGCGCCAACCTCGAGGTGCTCAAGGCCAACGAGGAGACGCTCCGCCAGAGCATTCATCTGGACGTCCAGCAGGCCTGGCTGAATCTGCGGGAGGCGGCGGACCGGATCGTCACGGCCGAAATCTCCGTCCGGCAGGCCATGGAGAACCTGGAACTGGCGAACGGCCGCTATGCCTCGGGGGTGGGAAGCCCGATCGAGGTGACGGACGCGCTCGTGGCGGAAAGCAACGCGAAGACCTCATTCAATGCGGCGCTCTACGATTACCGGGTAGCGCAGGCGAGCATGGAGAAGGCAACGGGGGAGAAATGAAAAAGAAGGTGATCATTGCGGCGGGGCTGATTCTCATCCTCGCCCTCGGCGGATTTTTCCTCTTCAAGAACAAGACAAACGGGGTGAAATTCCGGACGGAAAAGGTCACGAAGGGAGACATCCGCTCGTCGGTGACGGCCACCGGGACCATGAGCGCGGTGACGACAGTGCTCGTGGGCACCCAGGTTTCCGGAACCATCAAACAGCTCTTCGCGGACTACAATTCCATCGTCAGGAAAGGCCAGCCGCTGGCTCAGATCGATCCGGCGGTCTTCCAGGCCCAGGTGGAGCAGGCCCGGGCCAACCTCGAGTCGGCGAAGGCAAATGTGGATAAAGCCGAGGCGGCCATGCTGGATGCACAGAGAACCATGGAACGGAACCGGACCCTCTTTGCACGAAATTTCATCGCCCGAAGCGACCTGGACACGTCGGAAACGAACTACCAGTCGGCCAAAGCCCAGGTGAACGTCAGCAGGGCCCAGGTGGAGCAGGCCCGGGCCGCCCTGCAGATGGCCAGGACCAACCTGCAGTACACGCGGATCCTCTCGCCGGTGGACGGCATGGTCATCTCCCGAAACGTCGATGTCGGCCAGACCGTGGCGGCGAGTTTCCAGACGCCGACCCTGTTCAACATCGCCCAGGATCTGACGCAGATGCAGATCGACACCAACATCGACGAGGCGGACATCGGCAAGATCGTGGTGGGGCAGCCGGTGCAGTTTTCCGTGGATGCCTACCCGGACAGCGTTTTCAACGGAAAAGTTTCGGAAATCCGGAACGCCCCGACTACCGTCTCGAATGTCGTCACCTACGTAGTCGTCATCAAGGTGGACAACCCGGAATTCAAGCTGAAGCCGGGTATGACCGCCAACGTCACCATCATCACCGACCAGAAACAGGGCGTCCTGAAAATCCCGAATGCCGCGCTGCGCTTCAAATGGACGGAGGAGAAAGCCGAAGAAAAGGGAAAGGTCGGCGCAGCGCCGAAAAAACCGGAAGTCGGCAAAGACGTTTCCGGGCGCAGGACCCAGGGCCTCTGGATCCTCGAGAAGGACAAGCCGAAGCGCGTGACGGTGAGCCTGGGAATCAGCGACGGCAGCTACACGGAGATCGCCGCCGGCGACCTGAACGAGGGAGACCCTGCGATTGTCGAGGCGGTCGGAAACTCCAAGAAAACACAGGCGGGCCCCGGCGGTCCCGGCTTTTTCAGGTAACCATGGCGCTGATCGAAACGAACAGTCTCATGAAGGTTTACGAAGTGGGCGACACCACCGTCCATGCGCTGGATGATGTTTCCCTGAGCGTCACCAACGGGGAATTCGTCGCCATCATGGGACCTTCCGGTTCGGGAAAATCCACGTTCATGAATGTGATCGGCTGCCTGGACGAGCCGACCAGCGGGCGGTATCTTCTGGAAGGCATCGACATCGGCCACAGGGGACGCGACGAGCTGGCGGAAATTCGAAACCGGAAAATCGGGTTCGTTTTCCAGGGATTCAACCTGCTGCCGCGCACCTCAGCCCTGGAAAACGTCGAACTTCCGATGCTCTACAACGGATTCACCCCGAAGGAGCGCCGGCAGCGCGCGATGGATGCCCTGAGAACCCTGGGCCTGGAAGGGCGCGAGGATCACAATCCGAACCAGCTCTCCGGCGGCCAGCAGCAGCGCGTCGCGATCGCCAGGGCCCTGGTCAATCGGGCGCCCCTGATCCTGGCCGACGAACCCACCGGAAACCTGGACACAAAAACCAGCATCGAGATCATGGAGCTGTTCGTGAAGCTCAACGAGGAATCGGGAATCACGATCCTGCTGGTGACCCACGAGCCGGACATCGCCGCCTACAGCAAGCGGACCGTCCGGTTCCTGGACGGCAAGATCGTGAGCGACGAGAGTACGAAGCCGTCATGATCAACATCCCGTCCACCTTCAAGATCTCCTTTCGAGCCCTGCGGGTCAACAAGATGCGCTCCGCCCTGACCATGCTGGGCATCATCATCGGGGTCGGCGCGGTGATCACCATGCTCGCCGTCGGGACCGGCGCCAGCCAGCGGATCTCCCAGCAGATCTCCAGCGTGGGCAGCAACCTGCTCATCGTCCTGCCGGGGAGCAGCACCTCCGGCGGCATCCGCATGGGCAGCGGAACCCAGTCCACGCTGACGCACGACGACGCGGATGCGATCGCCAGGGAATGCCCGGCCGTCGCCGACGTGGCCCCCAGCCACCGCGGCGCGGCACAGATCGTCTACGGCAACCAGAACTGGTCCACGGGGGTGATCGGGACCACGCCGGGCGTCCTGAACGTGCGCGACTGGACCCTTTCTGCCGGAAAATCCTTCACAGACCAGGACGTGCGCAACGCGATGAAGGTCTGCATCCTTGGCCAGACGGTGGTGGACAGCCTTTTCGGCAGCATGGACCCCGTCGGCCAGATCATCCGGATCAAGAAGGTCCCCTTCACCGTGGTCGGCGTGCTCGAGAAAAAGGGCCAGTCCCCCGTGGGGCAGGACCAGGACGACACGGTCCTGATCCCCATTTCGACGGCGCAGAAGAAGATCTTCGGCACACCCTTCGCAGGAATGGTCCGGGACATCGCCGTGAAGGCGAGAAGCAGCGAGGATCTGGCGGCAGCGGAGGAGCAGATCAAGGATCTCCTGAGGCAGCGCCACCGGATCAGCGCCCGTCAGGAGGACGATTTCACGGTGCGGAACCTTACACAGATGATGCAGGTCGCCGAGCAGTCCACCCGCGTCATGGCCCTTTTACTCGGGGCGATCGCCTCGGTCTCCCTCCTGGTGGGGGGGATTGGGATCATGAACATCATGCTGGTGTCCGTCACGGAGCGAACCCGCGAAATCGGCATCCGCATGGCCGTCGGCGCCAAGACCTGGGACATCCGCCTTCAGTTCATCATCGAGGCGCTGACCCTGTCGCTGATCGGGGGCGTGGCGGGCATCATCGCCGGGGTTACGGGCTCCAAGATCCTGACGGCGCTGGCGGGCTGGTCGACGGTCGTGTCACCCCTGGCCGTCCTGCTGGCCTTCGGATTTTCCGGGCTGGTGGGCATCTTCTTCGGCTTCTATCCCGCCTACAAGGCATCGCTGCTCAACCCCATCGATGCCCTGCGCTACGAATGAGGACATGCCGCTGCCCTTTCGTCTATTCCTCAAACATCTCAAGGATGAAAGAACCGCTCTCGTCAGGGGATAATGTGATTTTGTCTCCCTTGAAAATGTGAACTTCGGCCAGCGCGTCGACCAGCCTTTTCTTTTCCCTTTTCAGGCCTTCCCTGAACAGAACGGATGACAGCCAGATGCCCCCGTTGATGGTTTCATGGACGCCGGCTTTATACGTTTCATTCCCGATATTGAGATAGATCTTTTTCTTCTCTCTATGCTGGTGAGGAAGGGGCGCCGAGGTTCCCCTGGAGATGATGATGATGCAGATGTCCTTTCCGTCGGCATAACTGCCCTGGCTTGTCACGGTGCCTCTGATCATGGCTCAACCTCCTCCTTTTTCTGGAAATGCGTGCCTCCAATCTTTTTCATTCGATGGGCTGCCGCTCTTTCTTCAAAAACGATCCAACCGTTTCGGTGTCGAGACCGGTGCAGTGAAGAGACTTGCCGAATGCCGACCGCCCTTCAGTCGACCAGCATCAGGCAATAGAGGTTCTGCGTCTCCGATTTTTCCCTCAGGGTCTCGATGAAAAAGCCGTTGTTGCGCGCGGTCTGGTAGACATCGATGCCGCAGGCTTCCATCGAAGGCCTGGACTTCGCGGGCAGGCGGCAGGGAATGCCCTCCGCTTTGCCGCATTCCTTGCAGAGTACGCAGGGGCCCGCCAGCAGGACGAAGGCCTTGTAATAGCCGTCCTTGAAAAGTTCGCCTTCCAGTTTGACCAGTCCGTCCAGATAGGCCACCATGTTTTTACCCCGTTCCCGCGAATAGGGCGCCTCCACGTGAAACAGGATGGCACGGCGATATGAATCGAGGATCTCCCGCATCTCCGCAGGCGTGGGGGTCTCCGGCGGACAACTGTAACGGTGCCGGTACGGGCAGCCGTGCAGGCATTTGAGCCGGACCCACGGCGCCGTAACGACTGTGCCCGGGTGGATGATTCTGGCCTGGGTGGCGCCCGCCTGCCGGGCCATTTCACAGTATTTTTCGAGATCGGTCGCGCGCATGATCACCTCCGGAATATGACTTCACTCGCATTCGCCCGATCCCGCATGCGAATGTATTTCCTGCTGTCCGCTTTTGTCGCTTCCGTCCCCTCAGCCAAAGGCGGGATGGCATTCAACGGTACCGGACCGGCCTTCAAGACAGTCTTGATGTATTACCTTATCATATTTTCCGGAAAAAAACCTTGAAAACGCCCGGCTTCGAGCCCCCTCAGGGAGACGGCGCCGCCTGCGCATCCGTACTTTGCGAAGACCCGGCCCGGCGCATGGGCCGGTGCCGGACATTTTGCATCGGAACCGCTTCGCGACTTCGCCATTGAATAAAAAAATAGAATGGCGTATGAATGCCTCAATGAGAAAAAGCGGGAGACGGACGGCATGGGCATGACGATCACGGAAAAGATCCTGGCGAAGCACGCGGGCCTCGATGCGGTTCAACCGGGCATGCTGATCAACGCGCAGGTGGATATCGCGATGGGGCACGACGTGACGGCCCCCATCGCCATCGCGGAGTTCAAAAATGCCGGGGGGCGCAAGGTCTTCGACCGCAACAAGGTCGTGATCGTACCCGACCACTTCACACCGAACAAGGACATCCAGTCCGCCGGAAACAGCAAAATCCTTCGGGATTTTGCCCGGGAGCACAAGCTGAGCCATTATTACGAGGGCGGCCGGACCGGCGTGTGCCATGCCCTCCTGCCGGAGCAGGGCATTGTCGTCCCCGGCGACCTGGCGATCGGCGCGGACAGCCACACCTGCACATATGGCGCGCTGGGGGCCTTCGCCACGGGCGTGGGCAGCACGGACCTGGCCTCCGCCATGCTGACGGGGGAGCTGTGGTTCAAGGTGCCGGAAACGATGAAGGTCGTTTTTCAGGGCAAAAGGAACCCCTGGGTGTTCGGCAAGGACCTGATCCTTCACGTCATCGGACGGATCGGCGTGGACGGCGCCACCTACCGGGCAATGGAGTTCACCGGCGAGGCGGTCCGCGATCTGAACATGGCCGACCGCTTCGCCATCGCAAACATGGTCATCGAGGCCGGCGCAAAAAACGGCATCTTCGTCCCCGACGAAGTCACCCGGGATTATGTCCGGTACCGGGCGGAGCGGGATTCCACCTTTTACGATTCCGATCCCGACGCCGCCTACGCCTCCGTCCAGGAGATCGACGTCGGCGCGATCGAGCCCCAAGTGGCATTTCCCCATCTGCCCTCGAATGTCCGCGGGATCAGCCAGGTCGGCTCCATCAAGATCGACCAGGTCTTCATCGGCTCCTGCACAAACGGCCGGATCGAGGACCTGCGGATCGCCGCCCACATCCTGAAAAACCGGAGCGTCGCCCCTTACGTCCGGCTGATCGTCATCCCGGCAACGCCGGAGATCTACCGAACCGCCATGACGGAGGGCCTGTTCGATATCTTCCTCGACTCAGGGGCCGTCATCGGCCCGCCCACGTGCGGCCCCTGCCTGGGCGGCCATATGGGCATCCTGGCCGGGGGGGAGCGGGCAGTGGCCACGACGAACCGCAACTTCGTGGGACGCATGGGCGATCCGGGGAGCGAGGTCTTTCTGGCCAACCCGGCCGTCGCCGCGGCCTCCGCCGTCCTGGGCCGGATCGCCGGTCCGAACGAGCTGAAGGGGGTGCCGCCATTATGAGGTTTAGGGGAAGAGTCTGGAAGTTCGGGGATCATGTCAACACCGATCTGATCATCCCGGCGCGCTACATCAATTCGACCGATCCGGCGTTCCTGGCAGCTCACTGCATGGAAGACGCCGATCCGGGCTTCGCCGGGAAAGTCAGGCCCGGGGATATCATCGTGGCCGGCGAGAATTTCGGCTGCGGGTCCTCCCGGGAGCATGCCCCGATCGCCCTTCGGGCGGCCGGGATTGCCTGCGTGGTCGCTGGGAGTTTTGCCCGGATTTTCTACCGGAACGCCTTCAACATGGGTCTGCCCATCTTCGAATCGAAGGCGCTTTTCGACCGGGTGGCGGACGGCGAGGAGATCGAGGTGGACGGAGACGAGGGGAAGATCGTGCCGGCGGCATCGGGAGGAGACCCGATCCGCGTGCAGCCCATCCCGCCGTTCATGCAGGAGCTGATCGAAGACGGCGGGCTGATGAAACACATCGCGAAGGGAGGCCGGAAGCCGGCATAACGGGCCGCTTCGGGATCATTGCCGGTGTCGGAAAAGAAAACCCATAAAATATGCGTCTTGCCTGGAGACGGGATCGGGCCGGAGATCGTCCGCGAGGCCGTTAAAGTCCTGAACATCGTGGCGGCGGGCCGGGACATGGCCCTCGACCTGCGGGAAGGCCTGATCGGCGGCGCGGCCTACGATGATTGCGGCACGCCCTTTCCGGAAGAGAGCCTGGAGCTGGCGCGTGGCAGCGATGCCGTCCTGCTGGGCGCCGTGGGCGGGCCGAAGTGGGAATCCCTGGACTACAGCGTCCGGCCCGAACGGGCGCTGCTGGGGTTGCGGGAAAAGCTCGGCCTCTTCGCCAACCTGCGGCCCGTCACGGTTTTCGACGATCTCCTGGAAGCCTCCCCGCTCAAACGGGACACGGTGCGGGGCATCGACATCCTGATCATCCGGGAGCTGACGGGCGACATCTACTTCGGCAGGCCCCGGGGCGTGCGGCTTGAAGAAGGCCGGCGCGTGGGCATCAACACGATGGTCTATGCGGAAGAGGAGGTGCGGCGCATTGCCAAGGTCGCCTTCTCGATGGCCGGCCAGCGCCGCGGCAAGGTCGTTTCCGTGGACAAGGCCAATGTCCTGGAGACCACGCAGCTCTGGCGGGACGTGGTGACGGAGGTCGGCCGCGACTATCCGGAAATCGAGCTGCGGCACATGTATGTGGACAACTGCGCCATGCAACTGATCGGAAACCCCGCGCAGTTCGACGTCATCGTGACGACCAACCTGTTCGGGGACATCCTCAGCGACGAAGCGGCCATGCTGACCGGCTCCATCGGCATGCTACCCTCGGCGAGCCTCGGCGGACCCCATGCCCTCTACGAGCCGATCCACGGCTCCGCCCCGGACATCGCCGGACGGGACATCGCCAACCCGCTGGCAACGATCCTGTCCGTCGCCATGATGTTCCGGCACTCTTTCGGCATGACCGACGCGGCGGCCCTCATCGAAGCGGCTGTGCGGGAGGTTCTGCGGGAGGGATTCAGGACCCGGGACATTTATCACGAAGGAACCACACTGGTCGGCACCGCTGCAATGGGAGACCGGGTGGCAGGCCTGCTGAAGACATGACTCACCGACTCGGTTCCTGACGCATGGGTCCCGTCCGCTATTTCGACGCGATCACCGTGACGACGCCTTACGAGGCAATCTATCGCCGTCTGGGTTACCGCAGGGGCGTGACCGGCCTTTCCCCGCGGGAGCGAGCGGAGACGGACGCATCCATCGACAGGGCCCTTTCGCTGATCCGTCTGCGGGGCGCGGCACTCCGTCTGCCCCTGCGCCGTGAAGGGATCGCGAGCCTCGTCTTTCCCGACGGCACGGTCTTCGAGAGCCGCCGGCTTTTCAAGTTCGTCGGCGCCTGCGACGAGGCGTTCCTGATGGCGGCAACGGCCGGCCCGGAGATCATGCGGGAGATTCGGGCCGACGCGGCGGGGCGCAACGTAACCCGCGGGGTGGTCCTGGACGCCGCGGCCAGCGAGATCACCGACGCGGCGCTGGACTGGATCATGGGCTATGAGAACGGGAGCCTGCGGCGGGAAGGCAGGAGGCTGCTGCCCGCCCGCTATTCCGCCGGCTACGGCGATCTGCCGCTGGAAAGCCAGCAGTCCATGCACCGCCTTCTGGACCTGGAAAGAATCGGTGTGACCATCACGGATCACTGCATCCTCGTCCCGGAGAAGTCGGTCACGGCGATCACGGGCATTGTCGCCTGACGGCAGGTCCGCCTGATCCGGTGAAGCACGACCCGGCCGCAGGGCTCGAAACATGGCCGAATGCCGACGCCGCGATTTTTGCCGCATTCCGGCCGGACCGAAACACGACGGGGGAGAGGCACATTGACGAAAAAAGCGAAGATCACCGGGCTGCTGGAAAAAAAGATCCTGCTCCTGGACGGGGCGACGGGCACGGAGCTCCAGCGGCGCGGGCTGCCTTCCGGCGTCTGCCCGGAGGCCTGGTGCGTCGATCACCCGGAGGTCATCCAGGCGATCCATCGGGCCTACGCGGATGCCGGCGCGGACATCGTGTACGCCTGCACTTTCGGGGCCAACCGTCCGAAGCTGGGCGAATACGGGATCGATGACGTCCGCGGGGTGAACCGGGAGCTGGCGCGGCTGGCGAAGGCCGCTTTGGGGAGAACGATCCTCGTCGCCGGGGACATCGGTCCCACCGGCCGTTTTGTCGAACCCTTCGGCGAGCTTGAATTCGAACGGGCGGTCGATCTCTTCAAGGAACAGGTCCGGGGCCTCCTCGAAGGCGGCGTGGATCTCTTTGTCATCGAAACCATGATGGACATCCAGGAGGCGCGGGCTGCTCTTCTGGCCGTCCGCGAAAGCGCCGACTTCTTCACGATGGTCACCATGACCTACGAAAAAGAGGGGCGGACGCTCAACGGCACCGACCCGGTGACCGCCCTCATCACGCTGCAGAGCCTCGGCGCCGATGCGGTGGGGTGCAACTGCTCCACCGGACCGGACGGCATGATCCCCCTGATCGCCGCCATGAAACCCCGGGCCACGGTCCCCCTGGTCGCCAAACCCAACGCCGGGATGCCCCGACTGGCCGGCCGGGAGACGGTCTTCGACATGACGCCGCCGGCGTTTGCGGCCTTCGCGAAACCCTTTGCGGAGGCCGGCGTCAACCTGATCGGCGGATGCTGCGGGACCACGCCGGCCCACATCGGCGCCCTGAAGCGGTCCTTGGCCAAGACCCGCCCCCTGCCCACCCGCATCCGGTCCATCAGCGCGGTCAGCTCGTCCCGCCATCACCGGATCCTGGACCCGGACAACCCCCTGATGATCGTCGGGGAGCGGATCAACCCGACCGGCAAAAAGGCCCTGCAGCAGGAGCTGCTGGAAGGGAGAATGACCCTGGTCCGCCAGATTGCCGGGGAGCAGGAGCGGCAGGGCGCCGATCTGCTGGACGTCAATGTGGGCACGCCCGGCATCGACGAGGTCAAGACGATCCGGCAGGCGATCGGCATCCTGTCCGCCGGAACGGTGCTGCCCCTCGTGATCGACTCCCCCCGGGTGGAAACGATCGCAGCGGCCCTTCGGCTCTATCCCGGCCGGGCACTCATCAACTCCATATCCGGTGAAAGGGAAAAGATGCGGAAGCTGCTGCCGATGGCCGCCAAGTACGGCGCCATGTTCATCCTGCTGCCGCTGACCGACGGGGAAATCCCGGAAACGGCGGAAGGGAGGATCGGCATCATCCGCGAGGTCGCGCGGGCGGCGCGCCGCCACGGTCTGACAAAACAAGATTTCATCGTGGACGGGCTGGTCATGACCGTCGCCTCCAATCCCCGGGCCGCCGCGGAAACCCTGAAAACGGTTCGGTGGTGCGCCGGGAAATACGGATGCGGGACGATTCTCGGGCTTTCCAACGTATCCTTCGGCATGCCGGAGCGCCGTTGGATCAACGCGGCATTCCTGGCGATGGCGCAGTCCCTGGGGCTTACCATGGCCATCGTCAATCCGGCGAGCGAGGAGCTGATGAATGTCCGGCGGGCCGGGGACGTCCTCACGCAGCGGGACCGCGGCGCGGCATCCTACATCCGGCACTTCGCCCTCGCCCCGCAACCGGCGACCGGAGCGGCCGCGGTCGAGATTGACCCGAGCGGCAGGGTCCGGCAGGCGATCCTGGAGGGAAACCGGGAGGACATCGTGTCGCTGATCGACCAGGCGCTCGCCGCGGGCGCGGGGCCTGCCACCCTGGTGGATGAGGTGATGATCCCGGCCATTGTCGAAGTCGGCAACCGGTTTGACAGGAAAAATTACTTTCTGCCCCAGTTGATCGCGAGCGCCGAGGCGATGCGCGAGGGCGTCGGCCATCTCGAACCGAGGCTCCGGCAAAAATCGTCCCGGCGGCAGCGGGGCACGGTTCTGCTGGCCACCGTGGAGGGGGACATTCACGACATCGGCAAGAACATCGTCGCCCTGATGATGAAAAACCACGGATACAAGGTGATCGACCTGGGCAAGGACGTCCCCGCGCAGGCCATCCTTGTCGCGATGAAGAAACGAAAGCCCGATGTCGTGGGGCTCTCCGCCCTGATGACGACGACGATGGTCCGGATGCGCGAGGTGATCGACCGGGCCGCTCAGGCGGGGATGCGCGGTCGCTTCCTGCTCGGTGGCGCCGTCGTGACAAAAGCCTATGCCGATTCGCTCGGGGCGTCCTACGCCCGGGACGGCGTCGAGGCGGTCCGGGTGCTGGAAAAGCTGATCCGATCCGAAGATGAAAATATTTCCCGAAAATAGGGATGCCTTCCGGGCAGCCTGCGCCTCCCTGGGCCTACATGCCGCCCTGGCCGGACTGTTCATTCTTTCCGTCGCCTTCGCCGCGCCGGACATCCCCCGCCGCCGCGAAGCGCCCCGTGTCCTCCATGTATCCTGGATTCCCGCGGAGACGGAGGCTTCACCGGCCCCGGCCGTCGCCGGGAGCCGGACAGACGGCGCGCAAAGGCTGCCCGCCGCCGCGGCTTCCCTTCCCCGTCTGACGCAGCGGGCGTCGGACATGCCCGCGGCCCGGGCGCAGGACGCGCCACAACCAACGGAATTTCAGACCGTAAGCCTGGAGCTGCCGGCCGGTTTCGCTTCCGGCAGCGGGCTGCCGGACGGCGAGCCGGGAGGGATGCCGCAACCCGGGTCTTCGAATCGATCCGAGGGCAATGAATCGACCGCCACGGCCACGCCGCGCTACCGCGTTAATGCACATCCCGAATATCCCGCCGTTGCCCGGTCCAGAGGATATGAAGGGATGGTCCTGCTCGCCGCCGAGGTCGCCGCCGACGGCCGGGTGGAGAATCTGACGATCAAGAAATCTTCCGGATACGCGTCGCTGGACCGGTCCGCGCTGGAGGCGGTCAGGCGCTGGAAATTCGATCCGGGACGGAGAATGGGCAAACCCGTGGCCATGTGGGTGGACGTGCCGGTGAAGTTTGTCCTGAAGGAAGACGATTCCGTTTCTTAGGGAGGGCGTTGCGACCGATGGACATCCGCGACATGAAGCAGAGACTGGCCGACATCATCATCGAAAAATCCTTCAAATACCGGGACGACCCGCCCTTCACGCTGGCTTCGGGCCGGACCAGCAACTACTACTTCAACTGCAAGCCGACCACCCTGGACCCGGAGGGCATGAACCTGATCGGCGAGATCGTCTTCGCAATGCTTGCCGAAGCGGATGTCACGGCCGCCGGCGGCCTGACGCTCGGCGCCGATCCGATCGCCAACGCTCTGGCGGTGATCTCCTACCAGAAGGGAAAGCCGATCAAGTCGTTCATCGTCCGGAAGGACGTCAAAGCGCACGGGACCCGTTCAGCCCTCGAGGGGAACGTCCAGGCCGGCGAAAGGGTCGTCATCATCGACGATGTCATCACGACCGGCGGATCCACGATCACGGCCATCGAGAGGGCCCGGGAGGCGGGGCTGGCGATCGACCGCGTGATCGCCCTCATCGACCGGGAAGAGGGAGGGCGGGAAAACATCCTGGCTCACACGGGTCGCGTCGATGCCGTGCTGACCCGGACCGAGATCATGTCGCGCTACCGGCAGCCTTGAGAACCCTTCCTTGAAGGGGAAGGAAGACGCTCATCGCTCGGGCATCGCGGCGCGTCAAGCGGACACGATGACGAAAAAGAAAAAAATTACCCTTCTCCTGGCTGCCGCGGTCGTCGCGCTGGCGCTGGCCGTTCTGGCCGGGATGATCGCCACCCGTTTTCTGAACCTGGACACCCACCGGGAGGATCTGCTCCATGCGCTGCGGACCGCCCTCGACCGGGAAGTCCTGTACCGCGAAGGTTCCCTTTCATTCCGTCTGCAGCCTACCTTCACCTTCACCGGGGTCGTCATCCGGGAGAAGGACGGCGCTTCCGACTTCATCACCGCCGACCGGGTCACTTTCAAGCTTGCCGTCCTGCCCCTGCTGAAGAAAAATGTCGTCCTGCGCCGGTTGGAGATGGAGAACCCGCGGATCCATCTGATCCGGGACCGGTCCGGCATCTTCAACATCGGCAATCTCTTCGAGGAAAAGAAGGACCGGATCGCTTTGAAGGCCCGCCGGATCATCATTCGAAACGGCCGGCTTTCATTCACGGACCGGCAGATCCTCCCCGAAGGATTGACCACGACCCTCGAAAATCTGGATCTCCGCATCGACCATCCGGAGCGGGGCCGAAAGGCGGCCTTCCGGATCAGCGCGACTGTCGACGACGAATCCAAATCCGGCAAGCTCGCGCTGGCGGGAACACTCGACATTTCCGGCAGCACGGAGCCGATCCTGAGCAGCCGGATCGACACGTCCATCCGCGCGGAGCGCCTGAACGTCGGCTGGTACTGGCCTTACTACAGCCGCTACGTCCCCTTCAGGAAAATCACCGGCCAACTGGACATGGACACCCGCTACAAGGGAAACTTCCATGAATTCACCTCCGGGGGAACCCTGACCCTGCGCGACTTGAACTTCGATTACCCCCCCATATTCCACGCTCCCCTGAAACCCGGGACGGTCGAGGCCCGCTACGAGATGAAGTTCGACCGGCGGGATCTTGCGGTGGAGATGCTGGACGTCCATGTCGACGGCGTGAACGTCAGGGGAAGCTGCCTGCTGAAGGACCTCCACACAGATGACATCCTCATCGACGCGAGGGCCGTGACGACCCCGATTTCCTGGGAGTCCTACAGCCACTACATTCCCTACGGGGTGATCCCCAAAGACGTGGCCGATTTCATCGAACAGAAAATCAAGGGCGGACAATTCCGACTGGACGAGGGGCGTCTCTACGGCCGCATCAGCCAGATCGCCCACATGGAAAAGGGAGACAATGCCAACGTCCTCTACATCCGGGGCAGCGCGGAGGAAGGACTTTTGAAGTACGGACCGGACATCCCGGACTTCAGCGGCATCTCCGGCACCCTGGAGCTCAAGGGGCCGGACTTCATCCTGAGCGGCATGAAAGGTCAATTCGGAGATGCCCCCTTCAGCCTGGAGGGCAAACTGGCCGACTATTGCCTGGCATCGCCGACGCGCTACCCCTTTACGATGACCATGACCCCGACGGCCAAAGCAGTGGACTGGCTTTTCCGGGATGAACTCGAAGACGAGATCTTTTATGACGGAAAATCCACGCTCCACCTTTCCGGGAACGGCTATACGGACAACTACAACCTGAACGCCGTCTGGGACCTCTCATCGGCGGCCTACGGCTATTCAGACCTGATTCACAAACCCGCCGGCAGGACCAGCCGCCTGTCCTTCAAAAGCAACCTGAACGTCCGTGAGATCAAGCTGTCCGATCTTCACTACGAACTCGCTCCCCTGGCGCTGGACGGTTCCCTGAAGTACCGGCATGGGGGCAAGGGAAGAATCGACCTGGAGTTTCGCACCAACGCGATCCGGATGGAGGATGTCGCCCCGGTGCTGCCGCGTCTGCGCGGGTTCAAACCGCGGGGACAGATTCAGGCATCCGCTCGGGCGGAAGGCGCGCCGGGAAACCCGGCCGAGTGGCGCTGGAGCGGCGACGCAATCCTCGCGGAGGCTTCTTTCGAACCGTCCGACCTCGTGAAGCCGCTCACCCATGTGAACGGGAATATCCGCTTCAGGGGCGACCGGATCGAGACCTCCCGGCTCAATGTTCAGCTCGGCAGTTCTCCGCTTTCCCTGAAGGGCATGATGACCCATCTGAAAAAACCGGTCTACGCCCTGACCTTTTCCTCTCCCGACCTGGACGTGGCGGACATTGGCCTGCGCCACCCGAAACAGTCCGTCCGGCTGAAAAACATCAGCGCACGCGCCACATATACGGGCAGCGACCTGCACATTTCCTCGATGATGTTTCACCTCAACGACTCCATCGTGAACGTCAAAGGGCTCATCGCCGATCTGGACAGCCCGAAAATCGAAATGACGCTTGCCTCCCCCTATCTGGATACGAGCGATCTGCTGATCCTTGCGCAACTGGATTCGACCCGAAAGACGAAGACCCTTCCTTCACGAATCCGGCTGAAGGCCGATCTGAGCGTCGACTCCGGCAAAATCGGCAAGGTCCCGTTCCGGAAACTGCAATCCGCTCTGGCGCTGGAAGAAAACATTCTCTACCTCGACGGCTTTGAATTCCTGGCCTTGGGGGGCAAAATCAGCGGAAAAAGCCGGATCGATCTGGCCAACGGCGGTTCCCCCCGCTATCAATCCGGCTTCAAGCTGGACAAGCTCTCCCTCGAGCAGTGTTTTCAGCTTTTTGACATTCAAGAGGGGTTGATCACCGGGTCCCTGTCCGCGCAGGGCGACCTGACGGCCAAGGGCGAAAAGGCGGAAGAACTGAAAAAAACCCTTCTGGGGAACGTCCGCGTCCAGATGGAAAAGGGTACACTGAAAAAATTTTCCGCCCTCTCCAAGATTTTCTCCATCCTCAACGTTTCGCAACTGTTGAAACTTCAGCTTCCCGACATGGCCGTGGGCGGCATGCCCTACGACCGAATCACGGCGACGCTCTCATTCAAGGACGGGATCTTGTCCTCAAAAGACTGCCTTGTGAAAAGCGATGCGATGAACCTGGTGGCGGTGGGGAACCTGGATATCGTCCGGATGGAGCTATTCGAAACCACGGTCGGCGTGCAGCCCCTTCAGACCGTGGACAAGGTGGTCAGCCTGATCCCGGTGGTCGGGTGGATCCTGACCGACAAGAACAGAAACGTCATTTCGGTGTATTTCGAGCTGAAAGGACCCGTCGGCGATGTCGAGGCGACGGTCATTCCCGTCAAGTCCATGTCCAGAGGAATCTTCGACATTTTCAAGAACATCTTTCAGCTTCCGGCCAAGCTTTTCACCGACACGGGAGAGGTGATTCTGGGAAGGTAGCGAGCCGCCATGGCTCTAAGGGGCGCCCTGCCGGGACTGGCGCAGCCGGTTCACGGCCCGGTGCGCCTTCCGAACCGGCTCGGGAAGCCGATAGCCGCGGCAGCAGTTCAGGACCGCTTCAACGGAGTCGTCCAGGCCGATCCGGTGCCCCGGAGACACAAAAACGGGTTTGACTCCGGTACGGGTGCGCAGGACCGCTCCGACAGTACGCCCTTCAAAGACAAGCGGAACGTGCTCCCCCCGGCCGTTTCCCACTTCCCCGTGGCAGCCGACCAGCCTTCTCTTCCCGCAGCCGATCGCGGGCACATCCAGAAACAACCCCAGGTGCGAAGCCAGCCCGAATCCCCGCGGGTGGGCGATGCCCTGTCCGTCGAAGATGACCAGGTCGGGATCGTGCTCCAGGCCGGCAAACGCCTTCAGAAGGACCGGTCCCTCCCGGAAGCTCAGCAGTCCGGGGATATAGGGGAAGGGGGCTTTTTCAACGGCATATCTTTCTTCAACCGTTTCCAGCCCCGGATAGGTCAGCAGCACCACGGCGGCAAAAAAGAGATCGCTGCCTCTCCCGTAGGAAACATCCGCGCCGGCAATCAGTCCGGGGGCCGCCCGGTCCGCCCTGCTCCGAAGGATCAGCTTCCCGCAGAGGTCCCGCTGAATGGCGACGGCTTCGGAGTAAGTGACATCCCAGCGGTGCAGATCGCGGATCCTCATGACGGATAAGCTCAGCCGCTGCCGGACAGGATCATCCCGGCTTTTGCCACGTCCCGCCGGATCTGCTCGACGAGCTGCGCCGGTCCGTCAAACTTGATCTCGTCCCGGATCCGCTCGATGAAGAGGATCTCCAGGCGTTCTCCGTAGATGTCCTTGTTGAAATCGAAAAGATAGACCTCGACGGAAAGCGCCGTGTCGGAAAAGGTCGGATTGAAGCCGATGTTCAGGACGCCGCCGTATGTCTTCCCCCCCAGCAGCACGCGGACGGCGTAAATCCCGCGGGCGGGGAGCAGATCCTTGTCCGGTTTGACATTCGCGGTGGGAAAGCCGAGACTCCGACCGCGCCGGTATCCCTCGATCACCAGGCCGCTGATGCTGTAGGGCCGGCCGAGGAAAGTGGCTGCTTTTCCGACGTCCCCCTTCAGGATGGTGTTCCGGGTCAGGGTGCTGCTGATGATTTCGTCTCCGGCCCGGAAGGCGCCGATGACCTCGACTTCGAACCCCAGCCGCTCTCCAAAGGCGGCCAGGTAAGCCTCATTCCCCTCCTTGCCCCTGCCAAAGGTGTAATCGTGTCCGATGAACAGCTTTCGAATGCGAAGCCTCTCCCAGAGGATGGAGCAGATGAAGTCCTTTGCCGTTGTCTGTGAGAATTCTCGGGTGAAGTGGATGAGCACGAGGCCGTTGATGCCCGTCTCCGCGATCCGCCCGATCTTTTCATCGAGGGATGTGATCAGGTAAAAGGGCCGGATCTCCGGACGAAGGATCATCTTCGGGTGCGGCTCGAAAGTGATCCCGACGGCCTTGGAGCCGTTCCGGGCAGCCTCCGTGACGACTCTTGCGAAGATATGCCGGTGACCGAGATGGACACCGTCGAAATTCCCGATCGTCGCGACGGCGCCTCTGAATTCTTCAGGGATCTGGTCTAAGTCTCGAAATACTTTCATTGCGCTTTCCTGAATGGCTCTGTTGTCCTTCGGGCGGGCTAACATAGCATTATCAGATTTAATTTCAAGTTCAATTTTCCTTGACAAGGCCGATCCGATCGGTGTAGAGAGATCGAAAATTGCCGAAGTGGCGGAATTGGTAGACGCGCTAGGTTCAGGGTCTAGTGGGCGTACGCCTGTCCGGGTTCAAATCCCGGCTTCGGCACCATAAGAAAAACAGGGGGTTAGCTCGGAAGCTGGGTTAGCCTCCTTTTCATTTTCAGGGGCTTGGTCATTACTTTGGTCATTACTTTTCAGAAAGCCTTCAAATTGGTCAATTGCTTTCCGGGTATCCGCATCATCGACCGTATCGTATCTGAGAAACATCTCCCTTGTTGAGTGTCCCGTGATCTTCATGATAACCGACTCAGGAACACCCGATCTCCGCATGTTTGTATTGAAGCAATGGCGGGTGTCATGGAAGACAAACCCATCCTTTACGCCTCGTCCATAGGGAATACCGGCATCGAGGCAAGCCCTTTTCAAAGCCTTTCGGATGTCTCGGACGGGCTTCCCCTTAAAAAGGAACACATGATTGTCATGGATGGCCACGGGGATGTCCTTGAGCACATCGTGGAGGGCGCGACAAATCGGAATCGTCCGCGCTTCCCTGTCCTTTGTGTCCGAGGCGTCCAACCTGATAACCAAGTTCTTCAGATCCACCTTGTCCCATGTCAGCTTCAAAACCTCACCCCGCCGCATCCCCGTATAAAAACCAGTGGCGACGATACCCCTTGTGTGAGGAGGGAGAGCCTTCATGAGCCGGTCGAATTCCTCCCTGGTCAGGACCCGGTCTCTCGCATTGGCGTTATCCTTGAGCAGCTTTTTTACCCTTCTGAAAACCTTCACGACGTCGCCGCTGATCAGGTCGTTGTCGAATGCCTTGTTGATCATCGTTCTCGCGGCCCCTATCTCCTGGTCTACGTAGGAATCCGAGTAGCCCTTCGCCTTCCTTTTCGCCTGGTAGTTTTCCAAGTCCGCCGGTTTCAGTTGGCTCGCGATCACGTCGCCGAACTCGCTGTTGAAGCTTCCGAGATTGATGACCAGGGTAGGGTAATAGGCCTTTGATTTTACTTTCTCCAGTTTGAGATACCACTTCGCCAGTTCATTGAAGCTCATCTTGTCATCGGGCTTGATGTCAAAGATTCGGTTCTCCCGCTTCTGGCTGCGCCTCTTCCCTTCAGCATCCCTTGCCTCCTGAATGGAGAAACCTATGCACTCTCGTTTCTGCTTTCTCCCGGGAAGATAATAGCTGATCCAGAAGCGGACCTTCTGGGACCGCTTCGCCTTGTCCAGATCTTCGCCACAATGGCAAAGCTTAGTTCTTACGCTTTGCTTTTTGTGGCAAACCGGACATTCTGCAAACACCGCCATCTTCTTTTCCTCCTTTCTTTGCCGTTTTCGTTCGATTCACTGCCTGTTTAAACTTTTTCCCCTTCCGATTCGATATAGGCCAGGGCCAATTTCAAAAAGGGAGGAACCTTCATAATCCCACGCTCCCAGCGAGAAACGGTCATTACATCAACTCCCAGGATGCGGGCCAATTTCCCCTGAGAATATCCAGTCCGTTCCCGCCATTGTTTCAGTTCGTGGGATTCCATACCTGCTGTATAGACTTTTCGTCTATATTTCGCAAGCAATTTCATCAAGGGGCCAGAAGTCGATTCCAGGTTCCCCGGCTACGCAGCCGGCAACGAGTCCAGGTATGCATCCAGATCCTTCACGTCGAAAAGAACCCTTCCGCCGATGCGCTTCGGCTTTATCGGAAAAGGATCGGC
>JAXDBM010000049.1:0-87431 GCA_034678725.1 Syntrophales bacterium
GCTACATGTACTGCCGGTGCTGAATGGATTCGATGATGCCCTCGGCCCCGCCGGATATCTCCGCGGCGTTGGCCTCATCGGTGTCCAGATGCATATCCAGCCGGTAGTTCGGGTCCACGCGGACCAGGACGTCCCCGAAGATCAGCTCCCGCTCTCCCGGAACGCGCACCCGGACCACGTCCCGGTTCCGCAGGCCGAATCCGAGGGCGTCTGCCGGGCTCATGTGGATATGCCGCATGGCGCAGATCACGCCTTTTTCGAGCCGGACGGTTCCGATATCGCCCTCGATGACGATCCCCGGCGTGCCCTCCAGGTCGCCGGACTCCCGAATCGGGGCATCGATTCCAAGCTGGAACTCCTCCGTGCGAGAGATCTCGACCTGGGATTCCTTCCGAACGGGTCCGAGGATGCGGACGCGGTTGACCCGGCCCTTCGGTCCGATGAGGTTGACCGTCTCCACGCAGGCGAACTGGCCCGGCTGGCTCAGTTCCGATCTGGGCGTCATGGTCTTTCCCCTGCCGAAGAGCGTCTCGAAATCGCCCTGGCTCAGATGGACGTGGTGGGCCGAGACGCTGACGGGTACGGGCTTGGACCGGAGCATGCGGGCCTCCTCCGGCGTCCGGACGCGGCCCAGGGCATGAAGCGTCTTCCTTACGATCATCCGCTCCTCGTCGGCCGGAATGACCAGGACGCGGACCTTCGCGTCCGGCAGGGAGACATCCTGAACCTGCTCCTGCCGGGTGGCGGCCCGATTGCGCTCGTGGGACAGTTGGATTCCGAAGGATTCGAGTCCCTGGCAGACGCCGGCGCGGATTTCCGCAGAGTTTTCGCCGATGCCCGCCGTGAAGATCAGGACGTCCAGTCCGCCCAGGGCGGCCATGTAGGCGCCGACGTATTTTTTGATCCGGTAGCAGAATGCGCTGACGGCGCGGGTGCAGCGGACATCGCCCGTCGCGGCAGCCGACAGGATCTCGCGCATGTCGTTGCTCACGCCGCTGATCCCCTTCAGCCCGCTCTCCCGGTTCAGCATGCGGTCCGTCTGCTCGATGTCGAGCGGGCCGGTCTTCATCAGGTGAAGCAGCGCCCCGGGATCCACGTCCCCCGGCCGCGTTCCCATGATCAGGCCCTCCAGCGGCGTCATTCCCATGCTGGTGTCGATGCTGTGCCCGTGGTCGATGGCGCAGACGGAAGCCCCGTTTCCCAGATGGCAGGAGATGATTTTCAGTTCGCCGGCGGGACGCCGAAGCCAGGTGGCGGCGCGCAGGGCGACATATTCGTGGTTGGTGCCGTGGAAGCCGTAGCGGCGGACCTGCTCCTTTTTGCACAAATCGTGAGGCAGGGCGTAGGTGTAGGCATGGCTGGGCATGGTCTGGTGAAAGGCCGTGTCGAACACGGCGACCTGCGGGACGGACGGCAGGAGCTTCCGCATGCGTTCGATGCCGGCCAGGTTGAACGGATTGTGAAGGGGCGCCAGGCCGGAGAAGGAGCGGATGGATTCCAGGACGTCCTCATCGATGAAGACAGCATTGGGAAATTTCCCGCCGCCGTGAACCACGCGGTGGCCGATGGCATGCAGATCGTTCAGGCGTTGAAGCGCCTCGAACGATGGATCCGTGATGACGCGGACCATCGCGTTGAAGGCGTCATCCATCGTGAGGATGCTCTTTTCGGGTTCCTTCCGGTCGATCCGGAGGGTTTTGATCCGGTGGACCGCCTCTCCGGATCCGATCTTTTCGATTTCCCCGTCGATCAGCGCGGCGTCCCGGGAGGTGTCGTAGAGGGAATACTTGAGGGAGGAGCTGCCGCTGTTCAGGACGAGGATTTTCATCGCTTCGGAGGCGGAGGAGAAATTCAGGTCGTAGGGGTCCTGATTTTCGCAGTGGGCCTTTCTCTGCAGGTCGGCCTGTGCGACGGCCCGGGCGGCCCGAAGCATCTGCTCCGTGATGAGCCGGGCGAATTTCGCGAGGGTTTTCGGGTTCCCGGCGATCAGGCGCGAGAAAGACTCCCGGGGAATCCGAAGGAGCCGGCAGGCACTCAGCGCCGAGATGTCGGCAACGGCCGGTTCGCCCGTCATCACCGACATCTCGCCGAAAATCTCTCCCCCGCCGAGGGTCCCGCTCGCTTCCCCGGCCGTTCCCGACGGAGGAAAGGAGAAGCGGACCTCCCCCTCATGAACGATCCACAGATAACGGCTGATGTCGCCTCTTCTGAGGATCGGTGCGGAGGGGGCGAAGTCGACCCACTGCGCATCGCCTGCGAGCAAGGCGAGCTCCGGGTCCGTCATGTCGGAAAAAACGGCCAGCGATTTCAGAAACGATTGCGAATCCATGATCTCTTGACTCCTGTTCAGGGCCGGCGCCGCGAAGCTTTCGACGGCTTCCCGTCCGGCCGGGTTGACTCAAATGAGAACTTCCTTTTTCGTTTTCGGAGTATAGGAACACACAGGGGGTTATGTCAATGAAAAGCCGACCGCAATATGCAGGGGTGGGTGCCGCCCTTCACGTTCGCACGGGGCAGTCACCTCTGACACGGACGCGATCTTTGGTTTGACGTTCCCGTAACGGCCCGATGGAACCTGATCGAAGGCCCTCAGCGATTGATGCTATTTCCTGAGCGGCAAACCACAGCATGCCGCTCCCGAAAAGTGATCGCAATGCCATGGGCAGCGGATCGAACGCGGCTCTTCGGTCGCTAGTCCCTTGCCAGTGCGCAATCCTCGCCCGCGACCAGGCCTGTCTTTGCGGGAAATCTTCCCGGATCGAATTTTGTTGCGCCGATACCCGCGGCATATTGATTGACCGCGTTCAATATGGCGGAAAAGTCTTTCTGCGCGTCGGTCTTCTGGGCCGGATTGTCCGGTCCCTCGAGAGATGACAGGTATTCATCCCTGGCTTCGAGAAGAACCTTCAATGCATCTTCCGGCCAAGGGGCCAAAGTGATTTGGGCGCTGACGGGCTTGCCGGCGATCAATCGCAGCGTCCCGTCCGTGTTTCGCTGATGGATGCCCTTATTGAAATCCAGCATGGCTTTGAGCTTTTTGCACTGAACCGACTCGGTCGCCTGATAGGACGCGATCACGGAGTCTTTGGCTGCTCTCAGTACGGCAGATTTTTGTGCGTTGTTCAGCTTGTTCCAGGCGGTCTTGTCGACATGCATCCACGACAGCAGGAACGGCTGATGCCAGGCGGGATGGTGGGCATATCGTGCACCGGTCTGGCCGATGTTTTGCGTGCAGTTTTCTTTGGTGCCCGGCGGAACGGGGAAATCCAGCGCGGGAGCGCAATCCAGATCGCCCGCATCGGGATTGCCCCTCGGATTGGCGGATGTCGCATCCTTGACCGGAAAGAAATCGGCAAGGTCGTCAAACGGCGTTACGTATTCGAAACCCTGAATCGTTACCCGCTGCATGGGCAGCAGGACGGACTGGCCTCCGACGGGCGGATAGAACTTGAGATTCTTGGCGGGGATAGCGCCTCTTTTCACCAGCAGATCGCAGGCGCGATTCACGATATCCTGTGGCGGAGCCAAATATCGAATTCTCCAGCCCGACGTGCAAAGACCGCCCAGTCCGATCCCATTGCCCTGGTTTTGGCAATCCGTGTCTTCCGCGTGGCAGTCCGGTTTGCCGATGGGTTTCGGAAAATAGCCCGATCCCTGCATGGTGCTTCCGACAACGGGAAAGACGATTTGCGTCCCCCCTCTTTTATCCAGTGTCGCTTGCGCCAGTTCGATGCCGTTCCCCCGGAATCCATCGAGCTTCGCATCGTAGAGGAATCCGAGCATCTGCCGGAAATGGATCCCGAATGGCATCGAATTGTAAATAAAGCCCCAGCTTGGATCCGACGCGACGGGCTGCGGTTGGGCATTGGCGTTTGCAAACTGAATTCCGGCCCGAAGGGCATTCACCGTGCGCCTGGTGCTCTGGTCTCGCTGGAAGATGACCTTCTGTCCGGCGGGCAATGCATCCGGTCCGTGCTCGTCCGTGTAGGCGACCACCTTTTCGATGAATATCCGCATGGCGCCGTAGCCCGGATTGTTCGGATCCGTCGAAGTTCCGTTTCCGCGCCCGATGGTTGGCGATCCGCTGTAATCGTTGTATGGAATCGTTACATCTGCGACCGCGGAATGTCCGAACCAAGCCATGCAGATGACAACCGCCAACGCCGACATTGCCGTGCTTACCCTCATTTTTGCCTCCTTTCGCTTGGAAGATACGATGTTACAGATGGTCGGGAACAGACGCGTCAATGGAATTCCCTTTTTATCCGGTGGAACCGGACCGAATACCGCGTGGCGCATCCCGGTCATTTGATGATCCCCGTTTCAGGGATGTATTCGGGTTGCTCATGCACTCATTCCCGCAAGGAAGCCCGCTTCAATTGCATCGATGACTTTTCCTACTTTGACGGCATCGCCGATCGAGACGACCTTGTAGGGTTTGCCGGCGAGCTTGGCTTCCAGACCCCCATCGGGTCTGCTGCCCGAAGCGGCAACCACCGTGTCGGCGCCGATCGATTCCGTGTCGCAGCCCTTAATCACAAGAACCCCATCCGTCAACACCTCTTTGACCGTCGTCTCGACGAGGATCCTCACCTTGCCTTTTTCCAAATCCTGCAGCAGGGCGCTCCTGTTGATGTTTTGTATTTCCGTGGCAATATCGGGCAGCATTTCAACCAGTGTGACCGACTTCCCGTGGTTGGCCAAATGATTGGCCGTTTCGGCGCCCACCATACCGCCCCCGATGACGACTGCCTTGGCGCCCACAAAGACCTTCCCCGCGAGAACGTCATAAGCATTGACGACATTCGGCTTGGCAATCCCGGGAATATCGGGAGTGGCTGGGATGCCGCCCGTCGCATTGATGACCACATCCGGTTTTTCCGAATCGATCAACTCAGACGTGACATTGGCGTTCAAAGTGACTTTGACCTTGAATTTCTCCAATTGCTTGATCTGGTATTCCACAAAGTTTCCGATTTCGCCTTTGTTGGGCGGTACGCTCGCCAGGTAAAAAAGCCCACCCAGCCGGCCTTCTCTTTCAAGCAGGCTTACCTTGTGACCGGCCTTTGCTGCGGTCGCCGCGGCTTCCATTCCTGCGGGACCGCCTCCAATGACCACGACCTTTTTTGCTTTCTTCGCGGGTCTTATGACCCATTCCGCTTCTCTACCCAGTGTTGGATTCAAGACGCACTTGATGGGTTGATCCGTGAACAGTATGCCGATGCAGCCCTCATTGCAGGCTATGCAGGGGCGAATCTCATCGAACAGAGCGGCCTTTGCCTTTTCGGGAAATTCCGGATCGGCAAGCGATGCCCTGCCCATGGCGACAAAATCCGCTTTCCCGCTGGCAAGGATCGACTCCGCAACGAATGGGTCATTGATCCTTCCCACGGTGATGACCGGTACCCTGACGGCTTTCTTCACCTCTTCAGCATACCCGGCCAGCCATCCATGCGGCGTGGAAGAAGCCGGGACGATTTTATCGGCACTGGCATAAACGCCGGCCGAAACATGCAGCACGTCAATTCCGGCATCTTCCAGGAAAACCGCCATGGCTTTCGTGTCTTCGATCGTTCTGCCGCCGGGGACGAATTCGTCGCAGGAAATCCTGAACCCGACGCCGAAATCTTTTCCGCATTTGGCTCTGATGTCGGCCACAATCTTCAATGGGAAACGCATCCTGTTCAAAAGATGTCCGCCATATTCATCCGTTCGTTTGTTGGAATATGGGGACATGAATTCTGAAATGAGGTATCCATGTGCCCCGTGTATCTCAATGCCATCGAATCCCGCTTTTTTAGCCCTTAAGGCCGTATCGCCGAATTGCCCCACGATCTTCTCAATCTCATCCACCGGCAGTTCCTTGGGCAATTCCTGCATGGTCGGACAGGGGACCGGGGAGGGCGCCAAAGGCTGGCAGCCCGTGATGGCACTCGCCGTCTGTCTTCCGCAATGGTATATCTGCGCGAATATTTTGCTTTTGTACTGATGAACCCTTCTGGTTAGTTCGGCATGACTGGCAATCTGGCTGTCGTTCCACAAGCCGGCCACGCAGGAAAAACCTTTGCCTGACGGATCCACCGCATAATCCTCGGTTATGATCAGCCCCCATCCCCCTTTTGCCTTGGCTTCATGATAGGCGATGTACCTCTCCGTGGCAGTGCCATCTTGATTGCAGTAATCCGTAACCATGGGAGATACGACCAGCCTGTTTGGAATTTCTATTTTCCCGATCTTCATGGGAGTAAACAGTTTCTTCAACATAGCCTTTCCTCCTTTGTCAGTAAAAATTGAAAATCATCAGGGTTATCCGTTGATGAATAATCTAAAAAAATCTTGCCCCTGTGGAAAGTCAGGGACGCTTGACTTCGGTAAGAGGCAGCCGTTGCGATCTGCGATCGCCCTCGACAGACCCCTTACGTCTAGTAAATAAAGAGCGATCCCTGCCGGAAACCGCCACGGGCATGAAACAAGAAAAGCGCGATCGCCCCTTGTCGGCTCTTTGATCTTCACCCCGCAAAGGGGGCTCAGGGAAGTCCCGCGCCGGGCACATCCACGGCAACGGCCCAGATGGCGGCCTCGCGGGCGTTTGTGCGCTGGTGTTCGTGAAAATCCGGTGCGACGCACAGAAACAGCGTCCGGCGGTCCGGTCCGCCCAGCATGCAGGCAAACACGCCCTGCGTTCCTGTGGAAATCTCATCGAGAATACGGCCGCCCTCGGCGACGCGAAGTGCGCGGTTGCCGATGGCATCTGCAATCCACACGGCGCCTTCGGCATCCATCGCCCCGCCGTCCGGCGCCACCCTGGCCTGGGGAAACACCTCCGCCAGTTCCCGGCCCTGCGGAAGGGGACCGAAGCATGCCCAGTCCCGCCGCTGCCCCAGAGTGGCATCGGCTCTGATGTCAAAGGCCGAGATCCGGTTGCCGAAGGTCTCATTGACAATCAGGGTCCGGCCGTCGGGCGTGATCATCATCGCATTGGGGAAATAAAGGTTTTCCGCCGTCACGCTGACCCTGCCGTCAGAATCCACCAGCGCCAGCCGGGCGGTTTCCAGGGGCGCCCCGCCCATCAGGTCAAATCCGAAGTTGCCCACGTAGGCCCTGCCCTGGGCGTCGACCACCATGTCGTTCACCGGGCCCCCGGCAATGCCGGACAGGTCCGCGTGCACGACGAGTGATCCATCCGGTTCACGCCGCAGCAGGGTTCGATCGCGCATGGAGACGACCAGCAGGCGGCCGTCTGGCAGCCAGCCCAGTCCGGACGGTTGCCCGGCGACAATGGCGACCGTTTCCACGCGGCCATCCATGTCGGCGGCAATCACCTGGTGCGTGTAGAAGTCGGAAACCCAGAGACGGCCGTCATGCCATCGCGGCGCTTCCAAATAATCGTAGCCGGAAATCAGGGTGGAAAAATTGCGCGTCGTCATAAGTCGGAGTCCTCCTTTCCATGGTTGTCGCTAGGAGAAAGTCGAAAAACGGTTACGGCATAGCATTTCTTGAACCTTGCCGATACTGAGGGGGTAGGTTGATGGGTTTACCGAACGAGTGGAAAACGATGATATTAAATGTTCTTATTGAAACGGAAAGTCAAGCGGGAAATGATCTCAGCTTTTCTCACAGGGGATGCGCCCAGCCCATGGCCAGGTCATCCAGGGCATGATTCTCCCGGATTTGCACTTCGATCTTCTCCCGCATCACGTCGAATTCCGGCTCCGTCAACTGTTTCAGGACCGGGAAGGGCTCCCCCCAGCGGATCATCAGCCTGCTGAACGGTTTGGGGATCAGAAAGCGGTCCCAGCTTTTCAGCACCCAGGCCCGGTCAGTCGAGATGTAAACCGGATAGATGACCGCCCCGGAAAGCTGGGCAATCCTGACGATTCCGGCTTTGACTGCCCCCTTCGGGCCGTGGGGCCCGTCCACCGCGTGAACGGCTGCCCGGTTGTCGACCAGGTAGGCCACGAGGGCGTCCAGCGCCTCTTTGCCGCCCCTGGAGCTGGAGCCGCGGATGGGATGGAACTGAAGCCGCTCAACCACTTGGGCGATCATGTCCCCGTCCCGGCTCTGACTGATGATCGCACCGAGGGCAAAAGGCCCGAATCGCTTCGCGTACCCGATGACGCCGAACATCCGCTGGTGCAGGATGGCAATGATGACCTTCTGGTTTTGTTCCAGAGCGCGAAGAATCTGCTCCTCGTTCAGAATCGTTTTGCGGATTCCGTATAAATATGCCCGAATCAGGTTGTGGGCCAGGGGGATCAGCCCATACTGGACAGCCGCGGCTGACAGGTGCTTCCACATAGTCATCTCCGAATCAATCCACGCTTATCATGATCCACCCTGGAAGGACAGCGCTATCCAGGGTCCGGTCACGATGGATAATCAGTTGGGTCAGCGCACGCTTTCAGAGCGGCTCGATTTCATGCCGGTCGAGCCCTTGAGAAACGGGCACTGCGAAAGATCCTTTCGTCCCCTTCCTGTTCCCGGCGTCGTTCCCGCAGCCCTTGCGGAAACAGCGGCATGTCCTGCCGATGAACGCATCGGAATTTTCCCGCCGGGTGTTTGCCTGCCCTGATTCCCTGTGCGGCAGATGGGCGTGGCGCCCTTCGGGGCGGGCAGTGTGTAATCGAAATTCTCCAGTCTCCGCCGCTCCAGCTTTTCGCCGAGGACATGCTCGATGCTCCGCACGAAGTCCCGGTCCGGGAGTGTTGCAAAGGTGAAGGCCTCCCCGGTTCTGGCAGCTCTGCCCGTCCGTCCGATCCGGTGCGTGTAGGCATCGACCGTGTCGGGCATGTCGTAATTGATCACGTGCGATATTCCCGAAACATCGATTCCGCGAGCCGCGATGTCCGTGGCGACGAGGACCCTGTATTTCCCGCTGCGAAAGCCGTCGATGGCCTCCTGACGCCGGTTCTGGGACAGGTCGCCCTGGAGCGATGCTGCCGGATATCCGGACTTTTTCATCTGGTTCGCCAGCCGGGTGGTGCGGGCCTTGGTGCGGGTGAAGACAAGGGCTGATTTCACGTCCTTGCGGTCCAGGATCCTCAGCAAAAGGGGCGTCTTGAGGTGCGGATCAACGGGATAGATCGCATGGGAGACGGTGGAGACGGGGACTGTATCTCCGATTCGAACGGATACCGGATTTTGCAGGACCGTTGCCGCCAGTGCCCGAACGTCGTCCGGCATTGTCGCCGAGAAAAGGAGCGTTTGCCGCTGAGCGGGCAGGCGGCTCAGGATCTTCCGGACATCCGGAAGGAAACCCATGTCGAACATGCGATCCGCTTCGTCCAGGACAAGCGCTTCCATGCAGGTGAGATCGATCACGCCCTGGTTCAGGAGATCGATGAGGCGTCCGGGGCAGGCCACCACGATTTCCGCCCCGCCGCGGAGCCGGCTGATCTGTGTGTTCTGGTTCACGCCGCCGTAGACCGTGGCGCTCTTCAGTTGCGTGTTGCGCCCCAACCGGCCGATGGCCTCGTGCGTCTGCTCCGCCAGTTCTCTGGTCGGCGCGAGGATCAGCGCGCGCACGCACTTTCGCGGACCGGTCATGAGGCGATGCAGGATCGGCAGCACAAACGCCGCCGTCTTGCCCGTACCGGTCTGGGCAAGTCCCATCACATCCCGGCCTTCCATGACCGGCGGTATCGATCGCTGCTGGATCGGGGTCGGCTCCTGATAGTCCAGCATCCGGATGCCGGCCATGATTTTGGGATGGAGATTGAATGCTTCAAAGTTCATGTTTTTTTCACCCTTTTCTTTCTTACTTAAGTTCTTGAGGTTGTTTTCAATTTTTTTATTTCGCTGCATGGCAGCCATTCCTGCTTTTGAATGATCCCGGATGTATCGCTGATCCCTATCCCAGATCGAATTTCGACGCGGCTGCAAAGGCAATAAAAAAGCCCGTGGGATCTAATGAAAAATCCCATGGGCTCGTTACAAACTTAGTGGATTTTAGATTAACCTGCCGCGATCTGGGTCCTCCCCTACAGGAAACAAATGACGGTGTCAACATATTTTTACGTTGCTTTTTCTTGCCTGGAGTCCCTTCTTTTGATAGCCTCAACCCCAATCTTGCACCGGGAAGGATTTGAGAAATGACGACGAACGGAGAGGAAAGAGGGCAGCCGGAGGCGAGCAGTGTATGCCGCCGAAGGCCGCGGGGGCGGCTGGCGGTCCTTTCCCTTTCCGTGGGCCTTCTGGCGGTGGCGGCCGGGGCGGACATCTGCCTGGCCTCCGGCATGGAGGCTGCGGCGCACGCCATCGGCGAGTCCCTGCCGGTCTGGACGGTCATCCCCTTTGCCGGAATCCTGCTGTCCATTGCCCTGTGCCCGCTGCTCACGCCCCGATTCTGGCACCATCATTTCGGCAAGGTGGCGGCTTTCTGGGCGCTGCTCTTCGCCCTCCCGTTTCTGTACGCGCACCGGGGCGTGGCCTTCTACGAGATCCTTCACATCGCGCTGATCGACTACATCCCCTTCATCATCCTGCTCTGGGGGCTTTTCACGATTTCCGGCGGCGTTGTTCTGAAGGGGTCCCTGCGGGGAACCCCGGCGGTCAACACTGTCATGCTGCTGATCGGCACGGTCCTGGCCTCATGGGTGGGCACGACCGGAGCGGCCATGGTGATGATCCGGCCGGTCCTGCGCGCCAACCGGGACCGCGTGAAAAAGGCCCACATCATCTGCTTCTTCATCTTTCTGGTCGCCAACATCGGGGGGTCCCTCACCCCGCTCGGGGACCCGCCCCTCTTTCTGGGCTTTCTGCACAATGTGCCCTTCTTCTGGGTCACGACCCACATCCTGCCCCACATGCTGGCGGCCTCCCTGATCCTGCTGGCGGTCTTTTACGCCGTGGACCTCCATTACTTCCGCCGGGAGAATCCCCTGCCGGTCCAGGATGCATCGGAAAAGCCCGAGCCGCTCCGCATCGAGGGCGCCTACAATTTTCTGCTGCTGGCCGGCGTGGTGGGCGTGATCCTCATCAGCGGCTACTGGCGGCCCGGCCACCTGTCCGTTTTCGGCGTTGAGATGCACTACCAGAACATGCTTCGGGACGGCGCGATCGTCGCCCTGGGCCTCCTGTCCCTCTACCTGACCCCGCAGCGCCTGCGGAAGGCCAACGAGTTCAGTTGGGGGCCGATTCTGGAGGTGGCGAAGCTCTTTGCGGGCATTTTCATCACGATCATACCGGCTCTGGCCATTCTGAAGGCCGGCGCGCACGGGGCGATGGCGGGCCTCGTGACGGCGGTCCAGACGCCGGCCCATTACTTCTGGGCGTCGGGCGGGCTGTCGTCCTTCCTGGATAATGCGCCCACCTACCTGACTTTTTTCAACATGGCCCTGGGGAAGGTCGGGATCGCCGAGTCGGCCGTGCCGGCGGCATTGGCGGCGGGTACGGCGGCGGCCAGCCCCGACTTCATCGGGTATCTCAAGGCCATCTCCGCCGGGTCGGTTTTCATGGGCGCCAACACCTACATCGGGAACGCCCCGAACTTCATGGTGAAGTCCATCGCCGAGGAGGCGGGGGTGAACATGCCCAGCTTCTTCGGCTACATGTTCAAGTATTCCATACCGATCCTGATTCCGGTTTTCATTCTGGTGACGTTCATCTTTTTTTAACCCAAATGGGCCGGGGTTTGCGGCTCCGGGAGGACATGTCATGAACGAGCGTTATTGCGAAGTGACCGTCGAAGGAAGCCTCGATCTGGTCAAGGGATTTGTCGCGGGGTTCCTGGAGGGGCGGGGCGTTTCGGGCGACGTCTTTTTCGGCAGCGACTACCACATCGAGAAAGAGAATCCGGCGGGCCTGCTCATGCGGCTGACGGGAATTCGGGGCGAGACCTGCACGCTGGTCGTCGGGACTGGGCTCCACGAACTCCTTGCCGCGGCCCTGGAGAGGCGGCGGGGCATCGTGCCCCTGCGCATCCTGAGGGTGCGCCCGGTCGCCTCCGCCGCCTTTGACGCGTCGTTCCGGACCTATTCACGGGATGTCGGCGCGAAGCTCAGGGAACTTTTCGGCAGCCTTCCCGCGGGAGTGAGCCACGGAGAAGGGTTCGAGATGCAAGAAAAGGTCACGCCGGAGGGCAAGGGGGTCGAGGCCTACGCCCCCCTGCACGAATACGAGCTGCGCGGCCGGGGAAGGATCGAGGGCGACGTGAAAGGGGTCTTCGGGCTGTATCACCGGCTGGAACGCTTCGAGGTCGTCGAACGGGGCGACATGGAACTGACCTGTGGCGAAGACCGGTGAAAAATGAGGCGGACGTTTCTTGAAGCAGCCTGAAAAAGAGTCCTTCTGGGGCGGTGTGATCAAGTCCATGGGGCTGGTCTTCGGCGACATCGGCACCAGCCCGATCTACACCCTGACCGTCATCTTCGCCCTGACCCGGCCGACCTACGAAAACGTCCTGGGGATCCTTTCACTCGTGGTCTGGACCCTGACGATCCTCGTCACCGTCGAGTACGCCTGGCTGGCCACGAGCCTTTCCCGCAAGGGGCAGGGCGGCGAGATCGTGCTCCGGGAGATTCTGCTGTCCCACCTGAAATCCGGCCGGGCCATCGGCTTCGCGGGCGTCCTCACCTACATGGGCGTGTCGCTGCTCCTGGGGGACGGCGTCATCACCCCGGCGATCACGCTCCTCTCGGCGGTGGAGGGTCTGCTGATCATTCCCGGCATGGAAAATCTGAGCCAGGCGACGCTCATCGGGATCGCCGCGGCCATTGCCATCGCCCTCTTTATCGCGCAGTCCCGGGGGGCGGACCGCATTGCCGGCGCCTTCGGACCGGTCATGCTGGTATGGTTCGGCGCCCTGGCCCTGTCCGGCCTGGTCTCCCTGTCCGCCATGCCGGATATCGTCAAGGCGGTGAATCCCTGGTATGCTTTCCAGTTTTTCCAGCAGAACGGCATCGCCGCTTTCTTCGTTCTCTCGGAAGTCATTCTCTGCGCGACGGGAGGCGAGGCCCTCTACGCCGACATGGGCCATCTGGGGAGAAAGCCCATTTTACAGGCCTGGAATTTCGTTTTTGTCGCCCTGCTGATCAATTATTTCGGGCAGGGGGTCTTCGCCATCCAGCACCCGGAAGCGAAACACTTTCTGTTCGGCATGGTCCGAAGCCAGGCGCCGTTGCTGTACATCCCCTTCCTCCTGCTGACGGTCGCCGCGACGATCATCGCCTCCCAGGCCATCATCAGCAGCGCCTTCTCCATCGTCTACCAGGGGATCACGACCCGGCTGATGCCCCTCATGAAGATCGACTACACCTCCCGCAGGCTGCAGTCGCAGATCTACATCGGGGCCGTCAACTGGATCCTGATGATCAGTGTCATCTTCATCATGTTCCTCTTCCAGAGATCGTCGAACCTGGCGGCGGCCTACGGCATGGCGGTCACCGGCTCCATGACCATCACCAGCCTGATGATGATCATGGTCTTTTCCCGCACCACAAAGTGGAAGGTCCCCATCGCGCTTGCCGTCTGCGCGATCGATTTCGTCTACCTCGCTTCGACCTTCACGAAGCTGCCCCACGGCGCCTACTGGTCCCTGATCATCGCCTCTGTCCCCTTTTTCATCATGCTCGTCTATACGAAGGGGCAGAAGATGCTCTTCCGGCGGCTGATGCCCCTGGACATGGAGGCCTTCCTGATCAGCTATGAGCAGGTCTACGGCAAGGGGAGAAACATCGCCGGCACGGCGCTCTTCTTCACCCGTCAGGGGAACGTCATTCCCCCCTACATCGTCCACTGCATTCTCGGCAGCAGCATCATCTACGAGAACAACATTTTCATATCGATCACCCGGACCGAGGAGCCCTTCGGCATCGAGACCGACTACCGGCAGAACTTCGCCCCCGGGCTCCACCTCTTCGAGATCCGGGCCGGATACATGACGGTCGTGAACATCGAAAAGCTGCTGAAGGAAAAGGGCATACAGGAAAAAATCATCTTCTACGGCGTCGAGGACATCACGACGAAGAACATCATCTGGAAGGCGTTCAGCATGATCAAGAAGCTGTCGCCGAATTTCGTGCAGTTCCACAAGCTGCCCGCCCGAAAACTGCACGGCGTCGTCACCCGGGTGGAGATGTGAGCGAAATGGCCGTCGGCCTGAACCCGAAAGATTCAGACCGGAATCGGCATTTCAGGGAGGTTTACAGATGGGGGATCGTTCCGACGCAAAGGAAGCAAAGGGGATGTCGCCGCTGATGATCGAAAAGATCGACCGGGTCCTCGAGCGGGTCAAGGACCCGGAGAGCGGGCTGCCCGTTTCCCGGCTTGGCCTGGTGAAGCGGTTCCGCTACAGCGAGCGCGAAAAAAAAATCTTCGTCTTCACCGACGTCTACCCGCACCTGCCCAAATGCGTCACCTGCGCCGCGATTGCCCGGACGATCGTCTCCGCCATCATTCGGGACCTGACGGCGGAGCTGGAGCGCGAGTTTCCCGAGCTGAGCGTGGAGTTCGTCTGATCTCAGAAGAACTTCCCGAAGGTCAGGCCCGCGTACATCGGGTCGTGGTTGGCCCGAAGGGTGCGCACCATGACCATGTGGAATTTTTCCTCCTTGGCGATCTTCTCGAAGAACTTTTTCTGGTCCCGGTCGCGGGACAGCTTGGCCAGCTCGGAGTAAAGAAGGATGGCGTTCTTTTCCGCCGCCATTGCGATCGCGCAGGCCTGGCCCACCGTCTCGACCTTCTCCAGCCGTCTGTCCACCGTTTCGCCTTTGGGGAACAACCCATCCTGGACGATCGCTTCGAGATAGTCGTCGATTTCCGGGTTGCGCAGGGTCTGGTCGGTTCCCTTGAGTTCCGCCTGGACCTTGAAGTCCGAGAAGATCCGGAGATGGTTTGCCTCTTCCTTGGCGAGGTTCGTGAAGAGCTTCTTCAGGTCTTCCGCGTCGAACTTCTTTGCCGCCTTCGTGTAGAAGGCCATGCCGTCCTTTTCCGCCTTGATCGCAAAATCGAACACATCCAGTTTCTCGCGCTTTGCCATGGTCTGCCCTCCTCATGTGCTGTCTGGGTTGATTTTTCGCGTAAACCGCCGCCCGAACATTTCTATCATGAAGCGGCGCCTTCCTCCCTGTCAAGAAAAAACGGCTAATATACGGACTTTCTCCCTTCGAGAAGGCCCTTTTCCGTCTCCGGCTTCCCTTTGCACTCGGGCGGCATGGGGATCTCGTCGCCCGCCTCGCAGGGGAGGCCGCTCATGGATTTGGCCGCGCAGCGACCCGTCCGGAAACCGATCTCGTAGCAGGACAGAGCGCTTCCCGGACCGGCCGGTTTGGGCGATGCCGTCGTTGGCGCTGTTGCCGGCGCGGCCGGTTGCGCCGTTGCCTGCACGGCGGCGGGCTTGGGCTTGTCCGCCTGCGCCGGCCCCCCCTTGCCGGAATCGCCGCAGGCCGCAAAGAGCAGGCAAAGCGCCGCCAGCACGAACGGGATTGCCCGTTTCAAATTCGTTTTCTTCATTGTGATGCCTCCTGTTTGAACTGGGATAAGAGCCAGCGGTAAACCGGCGCGAGGTCCTTCGCCACCTGCCCCTCGCGGGGGATCATGAAGATGAAGCAGCGCTTCTGCTCCGGGACAACGGCCACGTGGCGGATATTCCCCGGGTCGGGGGAGCCGCCGGCGAGCGTCCGCAACCGGTCGCGCATTTTTCCATTGCCGTAATAGAGAAGAAAACTGCTCTTCCCCCAGGTCAGCGTCTCCTGCTTCAGGCGGTCGGCGTTTGCGATCTTCGGCCCGCGGAAACGGCTGTACCCTTCTTCGATGAGATGCCCCTCGGCGCCAGGCGACTGCCGAAGGTGAAGGGTGATGAACAGGCGGTCGTATTTGCGGATGATCTTTGAGACGGGCATCCACAGCCAGGAGTGCCTCGGCAGAAAGGTGATGGTGGCCTCCACCCCCTCCACGGGCGATTTTTTCGGCATGGCGAGTTTGGCGTGGTATCCGATCAGGCCGCCGATGTTGGTGAAGGTCTGGTCCGTCGGCTGAACCACGGAAACGAGATCGGTAAAGGCGCTGCGGAAGATCCGCGTGTTCACCCGCTTCCCCCAGAAATAGCCGGCCCCCAGCATGAAGGAGAAGGCGAGAAAGAGATAGAAGAGGGGCTCTTTCGCCAGGTGGGCGTACTCAAACATGGCCTGTGCCTCCGCGGTCCAGATGGGCCGTCAGGTCCTCGGCAATGCCGTAAAGGGGCGCCGGCCCGCCGAGAACGAACTCCCGGTTCAGGGCCACCGAGGTCGCGGGGACGGCGGCGCCCGCCCGGCGCTTCAGCGCGCCGGTGACGCGCTCTGCGGTGGGCCGGTTCTCTTCGGTGACCTTGTTGGCGATCAGGAGCGCCAGCGGCAGCTTGAGCTCCCGCAGCCCCTCGATGAGCCGCTCCGATTCCCGGAGCGACAGGAGATCGGGGTTGAAGACCACCACGACACCGCAATCTGCGCCCTGAAGGGTCCGGGTCAGGTCCCGGTAGTTCCCGTCAAGGGTCCTCAGGCGCTTGAGGATGTCGTCGTCCCGCTCGTCGTATTGCAGGCGGATCTCCGGGCTCTCCTCGCCTTCCTTCAGCGGTCCGCGGATCTTCTGGATCGTGTGGCGCTTGTCGAGGATCTGCCGGCGGATGGCCGTCAGACGCTCGATCCACGTGATGGTCACCTGGGGCAGGGCCAGGAACCGCAGGGTCAGCCCGGTGGGCGGCGTGTCGAAGACGATGTAATCGAAGGCTCCTTCCTCGCGAAGCGTCTTCTCGATGCTGTTCAGCAGGGCGTATTCCTCGATGCCGGGGGAGTATTTCAGGATCGAAAAGTACCGGTCCAGGTTCAGGGTCCGAAGATAGTGATAGGATTCGGACAGGACGCTGGTTTCCCGCTCCAGATAATCCCGGGACAGCTTTTTCAGGTCCACTTCCCGAAGCTGCAGGGTCGCGGAGAAGTTCCGCCTGCCGTCCACCAGCGAAACGCCGAAGACGTCCCCCAGATTGTGGGCCGGGTCCAGCGAAACGGCCAGCACCCGCTTCCTTTGCGAGAGCTGCCAGGCGGCGGCGGCCGCCAGCGTCGATTTCCCGACGCCGCCCTTGCCGGTGAAAAATAGGATTTTCACGTCAGTCGATCCCCAGGGTGCCGGCGATCTCGGCGAGCATGTCGCCGGCGTCCTCCGCCCGCCGGTGCAGGACCTGGATCTCCCGCTCCATGAAGGGAAGCAGCTCCACGGCCAGGAAACTGGGCGGCGAGGGCAGGCCCACGAAGGAGCCCAGCAGCAGCAGGGCGAAGATGTTTTCCAGCTCCTGGGCCTCCAGGCAGGTCAGGGATACGAGGTTCTCTCGCTGCAGCGCGCCGATGTCGGAGAAAATCCGGCGGCAGTAGCGGATCAGCGAAGATGTCTTCCTGTTCGATTTCGAGCGTGTCAAGCGGGTACGGACCCCTCAATTTCCACGGGAATGCAAAAGCCGAATGCGTCAGGGATGACGGCACCCATAAAACAGGGAGGCCCCGCCCGCGGGCGGGGCCTCCGGAACGGCAGTTATTTTCTGCCGGGCGTCTTTCCTTGAGCGGTCGGGAAAGGCGCCGGCAGCGACAACGCGGTTACTGCTGCTCCTTCTTTCTCATCTTGTAGAAGTCGAAGATGAAGATGAAGTTGAGGATCAGCATGATGCCCATGATGATCTGGACCGTCCAGCCCTGGCCGGGGGCTTTGGCGATGTTGGCCGGCATGACGACGATCATGAACCAGATGATCGCACAGGTCACCGTGATCCAGAGCAGGTAGGCCGGCACGACCGCCATGACGGCGAATTTCGACTTCAGCTTCTTGGACACGAATGCCGCGCCGGTCATCAGGGCGATCGCGGCGATGAGCTGGTTCGCGGCGCCGAAGGAAGGCCACACGATGGTGAACTGCTTGCTCCAGGCGAGGTAGATTCCGATGGCCGCCGGCACCAGCGAGGCGATCCAGCGGTTCGTCAGGACGCTGTAGAGGCCCTTGGCTGCATCCTTCACGGGGGCCAGCATCTCGACAAGGCAGTACCGGGCGATGCGGTTCGTCGTATCCAGCGTCGTCAGCGCGAAGGCGGAGATCCACAGGCCGGCCAGGATCTTGACGATCTTCGTGGGGATGAAGCTGAGGAAGCTTGCCGCCACCATGTCGGCGTAGGTCTGGACGACGAGGTTCGCCTGATCGAGTTTCAGAGACGACGATATCTTGGTGAAGAGCTCGCCCCAGTTGTCGAGCGTCAGGGCGAAAACGGGGGCTGTGAAGGCGGCGCCCGAAGCGGCGGCCTTGGCGGCGTCGGCGGCCACCTGGGCGGCGTGGCCGTTCTTCAGGGCCGTGAAGCCGAAGCCCGCGATGCCGCAGATCACGATCGTGGAGAGGAACCCCTCCGTGAACATGGAGCCGTAGCCGATGAAGAGCCCGTCGGACTCCTTCGTGATCTGCTTGGACGATGTCCCCGAAGCCACCAGGGAGTGGAAGCCGGACAGCGACCCGCAGGCGATGATCAGCGGAATGGCCGGCCAGAAGGGCGTCGGCTTTCCCCCGATCAGGTTGGGCGAGAACGTGGTGTAGGCGGGGATCTCGATCGCGTGGAAGGTGAAGAAGGCGGCGATGAACCCGATGGCGATGCCGAAGTAGAGGAGCCAGGAGTTCAGGTAGTCCCGGGGCTGCAGCAGGATGTTCACCGGGATGGCCGCGGCGATGATGATGTAGATGAAGAGGATCACCAGCCAGGCCTCGAAGCTCAGGCGGACCGGGACGAGGGTTCCCAGCCAGATGGCGATGGCCATCATGACGATCCCGATGACCGTGGCGATGGGCAGGTTCATCTTCATCTGGTAGATGAGGTAGCCCAGAATGATCGCGGCGATGGTGACGAAGATCGAGGCGCCGGCGATCTCCGGCGTCTTCACGAACATGGAGGAGATGACGGTGCCGAAGGCCGCCACGACCAGGATCAGGAGGAAGAAGACGATCCAGTAGAAGGCCGTGCCCGTCCGCTTGGAGATGAGGTCGGTGGCGACGAACTGGATGGACTTGCCGTCGTAGCGCATGGAGGCCATGAGCGCCAGGTAGTCGTGGACGGCGCCGATGAAGATGTTCCCCAGCCAGACCCAGGCCAGGGCGGGGAGCCAGCCCCAGCACATGGCCATTGCGGGGCCGACGATGGGGCCCGCGCCCGCGATGGACGAGAAGTGATGGCCGAAGAGGACCATTCGATGGGCCGGGACGTAGTCGATGCCGTCGTAGAGGCGCTTGGACGGGGCATCGATCTCGTCCGAGGCCCGGACAACATCCCGTTCGATCTTTTTTCCGTAGGTGAAGTACAGGCCTACGTAAAGGATGAAGCCGATGATGCCGATGATGGTGGTAGTCATGAACTTTCTCCTTTCGTTGGATGAAAAAAATTAAGATAAAGAACCGGTCCCTGCTTCGGGATTACATCTATTACATTACAGACGTGACCGGGTGGTCCGGCATCGTCTGCGTTTCCCTGACTTCCTTCAAGCTGTCCGGATTTCGCTTGCCCGGAGCTTGAAAGGACCCCGCACATGGGTGCAAATTTAGTCCCATCAAAATTGAAAGTCAATCATTTTTCCTGGCCCGCCCATCCGCAAAGAGTTCATTTTTCTTGACTTCGAGGTTTTACGGGAGCATCATTCTGGCAAGTGAACCGGGGGCGGGGCAGGCCGTTTTCCGTGCCTATGTTCAGTTCCGCTTCGAACCTTTTCGCGGGAGGTGACAAGATGCCACAGGACGCGCAAACCGGATCCGCCGTCGAGGACCTCAGGATCGGCGGCAAGATCAGGGATCTTCGGGAAAAGAACTTTTTTACCCAGCAGGACCTGGCCGCCAAGACCGGGCTGACCAGGGCCGTTCTGGCGGAAATCGAGGCGGACGAGGTTATGCCGCCCGTGGCCACCCTGCTCAAGCTCGCCAGGGCGCTCAATGTGGGCATGGCGTATTTCTTCAAGGACGAGGCCCCGGTGGAGCAGGTCTCCATCACGCGGGCGGGGGAGCGGGTCCGCGTCAAGCGGCGGCCCCACCACCGTGAAGGCGAGGTCGATTACGTCTATGAATCCCTCGAGGCCCGCATGCCCGGCAAGCACATGGAGCCGCTGCGGGTGGACTTCGTTCCCATGGAGACCGCCGACATGGTGTTCACCAGCCACGAGGGGGAGGAATTCCTCTTCCTCCTGGAAGGCACGCTGGAGTTCCGCACCAACGACCGGGTGGAAACCCTCTCCGCGGGCGATGCCCTGTATTTCGATTCCGTCCTGAACCACAGCTTCCGGTCGCTGACCGACCAGCCGGCCAGGGCCGTCGTGGTCGTCTGGAACAAGGTTTGACAGGGGGACCCCGATGATTGAAATCCGTTTTCACGGGCGGGGCGGGCAGGGGACGGTGGTGGCCACCATCCTGCTGGCCAAGGCCTTTTTCCAGGCGGGCTGGCAGGTTCAGAGCTTCCCCTTCTTCGGGGTCGAGCGGCGCGGCGCGCCCGTCGAGGCCTATGTCCGCCTGGACCGCAAGAAGATCCTGCTCCGGACCAACGTGACGGAACCCGACCATGTCGCCGTACAGGATCAGACGCTCCTGCACAGCATCAGCGTCACCCGGGGCCTCAAGCCGGGCGGCTGGATCCTGATCAACAGCCCGTCGGCGCCCGCGGACCTCGCGCCCTTTGCCGGATTCCGGCTCGCTCACGTCGATGCGAACCGGATCGCCATTCAGCACAAGTTGGGGACGCGGACCCATCCCATCGTCAACACGACCATGATCGGCGCCTTTGCCCGGGTGCTGGAAATGCCGCCCCTGAAGGCCGTGGCGGAAGCCATTCGGGAGGACATCCAGACCGAGGCGGAGCGCAACATCGAGGCGGCCCGGGAGGCCTTTTCCCAGGTCTGCCTGGCGGGCATGATCGAATAGCAAAGCGGGGAAGCGAGGATGAACGAAGCCATGAAGCCAATACCCCTCTACATGCCGCGCACCTATCTCACCACGGAGAGCAACAAGACCGGTTCCTGGCGTTTCCTGCGTCCGCGGTACGACGAGAAGACCTCGCCCTGCAGCGCCGCCTGCCCGGCCGGCGAGGACATCGCCAGAATCGAGATGCTGGCCGCGCAGGGGCTATTCAAAGAAGCGTGGGAGACAATCCTGCGGGAAAACCCCCTGCCGTCGGTCTGCGGGCGCGTCTGCTTCCACCCCTGCGAGGGCCGGTGCAACCGACGGGAGTTCGACGCGGCCGTGGCCATCCACAGCCTCGAGCGCTTTCTCGCCGATACGGCAATCCGCTACCGGATCACGCCGGAGATGGAGACGCGGCCCGCGCAGCAGCGGAAAATCGCCGTGATCGGCTCCGGCCCGGCGGGCCTTTCGGCGGCGTGGTTCCTGTCCCTGCTGGGCTATGCCTGCCATGTCTACGAGGCCTCGTCCGAGGCGGGCGGCGTGCTGCGCTGGGGGATTCCCGCGTACCGCCTGCCGCTGAACGCGCTCCGCCATGACCTGCGGCAGATCGAGGCCCTGGGCGTCTCGATCTACACGGGAAGGCCGGTGGGCCCGGACCTGCTGGCGGACCTGAAAAGGGATTATGACGGGGTCTTCATCGGCTGCGGCCACGGCCGGGGAATGTCGCTGCAGGCGCCCGGCGAGGAGCTGCCGCAGGTCGGCGAGGGCCTGGATTTCCTGCGCGAACTCCGAGCGGGCGGGAAGCCCTCCTGCGGGGGGGTGTCGGCGGTTGTCGGCGGCGGAAACACGGCCGTCGACGTGGCGCGCAGCATCGTGCGCCTGGGCGGAAAGGCGCTGCTCCTCTACCGGAGGAGGCGTCAGGACATGCCCGCCTTCGATCTGGAAGTGGAAATGGCCCTCGAGGAGGGCGTGGAGCTGCAGGAACTGGTCGCTCCGGCGGCTGTGGCTGCCGATGGGGACGGAGTCGTCCTGACGCTGCAGGAGATGAAGATCGCCGGCGAGGAGGGCGGCCGGGGGCGTATCGTGCCGGACGCGGGAAAAACGCGGCAGGTCCGCGTGGAGAGGGTCTTCAAGGCCATCGGCGCCGGTGCCGCGGAACCCTGGCACCGGCCCCCGGAAGGGGCGCCGGGCCTGCTGCGGTTGAGTCATGCCGTCCTGGTGCACGGGCAGCCGGGCGCCGTCACGGCCTTCGGCGGAGACTTGACCAACGATACCCGGAGCGCTGTCCATGCCGTCGCCTCGGGCAAACAGGCGGCCATGGCGTTCGACACGCTTTTTCGGGAAGGGGTCGATGCAATCGTTCCGAAGCTGGATTCCTGCCGGGTCGGCGGTGGCCCGTCGCTTTCCATGGAGATTTACATGGGCGGGGAGCGGCGGTTGAGGAACCCCCACGTGGTCCGCTTCGAGGAAATCAACACCGATCACTTCCAGTTCGCTTCCCGGGTGACCCAGCCGCGCCTGCTCCGGGACGAGCGGATCCGGTCGTTCGAGGAGATCGACCTGAAGATTTCCGCCCACCTGGCCATGAAGGAGTCCGAGCGCTGCTTCAACTGCGGCCTGTGCAACCAGTGCGACAACTGCTTCATCTTCTGCCCGGACACCTCGGTGATCCGGGACAAGGACCATCAGGGACGGCACATCAACTATGACTACTGCAAGGGGTGCGGCCTGTGCGTGGTGGAATGCCCGCGCAACGCCATGTCTCTCGAGGAGGAGAAGTCATGAAACGCGTCCTGGAAGGAAGCCATGCGGTGGCGGAAGCGGTGCGGCTGGCGAAGGTGCAGGTGATCTCCGCCTATCCGATCACGCCGCAGACCCATATCGTTGAGATCCTCTCGGAATACTGCACCAAGGGGGCGATGAGCGCCAAGTTCCTTCGAGTGGAGAGCGAGCATTCCTGCATGGCCGCGCTGATCGGCGCCCAGACTGCGGGAGTCCGGACTTTCACCGCCACCTCCGGACAGGGGCTGGCCCTGATGCACGAGCTGCTCCACTGGGCGGCCGGCGCCAGGCTTCCCATCGTCATGGCCGAGGTCAACCGGGCCCTCGCGCCGGGCTGGAACATCTGGATCGACCAGACGGACAGCCTCGCCCAGCGGGACACCGGCTGGATCCAGATGTACTGCGAAGACGGCCAGGAAGTCCTCGACACGACGCTCCAGGCCTTCCGCCTGGCCGAGACGGTCAACCTGCCCGTCATGGTCGTTCTGGATGCCTTCTATCTCTCCCACACCTACGAGGCCGCCGACGTGCCCGCGCAGGAGGAGGTTGACGGCTTCCTGCCGCCCTATGTGCCGCGGTTTCAACTGGACACGGCTCACCCATGCGGTTTCGGGCCCCTTGTCCCCCCGGCCGATTACATGGAGATGCGCCACAGCATCGCCATGGCCATGGAGGAGGCCCTGGTCCGGTTCGACGAGATCGAGGACGACTTCGCCGGCCGCTTCGGCCGCCGCTATGGGCCGGTGGAGGCCATCGGCTGCGAGGACGCCGAGATCGTCTTCGTCACGACCGGAACGCTGACGAGCACCTGCCGTCTCGTGGTGGATGAATTGCGGTCGAAAGGGGATAAGGCGGGGATCCTGAAGCTCAAGCTCCTGCGCCCCTTTCCCTTCGAGCGGATCCGTCAGGCGCTGAAGCGCGCGAAGAAGGTGGCCGTCATCGACAGGAATTTCTCGTTCGGCGCCGGCGGGATCTTCGCCCAGGAGGTGCGGGCCGCCCTGTGCAACGTCTCGGACCACCCGCCCGTCTTCGGCTTTGTCGCCGGCATCGGCGGCCGGGACGTCACGCCCGGGCTGCTGATGGAAATCTACGAACAGGTCAGGAAAAGCGAGGCGCCGCAAAGGGAGAGTGTCTGGATGGGCCTGAAGGAGGTCAATCATGCCGACTGACGACATCATGACGGATATCATGGACCGGGAATACGTCCACTCGGGGCACGTCGGGTGTCCCGGCTGCGGCGCCACGATCGCCATGCGCTTCCTGCTCAAGGCCCTGGGGGAGAAGACCATGATGGTGCTGCCGGCCTGCTGCTGGTCGGTGATCGCGGGACCCTATCCCCAGTCCACCTTGAACATTCCGGTGATTCACGCGGCCTTCGAAACGGGGGGCGCGACGGCCACCGGGGTCCGGGCCGCCCTGGACATGAAGGGGGATCGGGAAACGACGGTCGTCACCTGGGCCGGCGACGGCGGGACCTTCGACATCGGCTTTCAGGCGCTCTCGGGCGCCGTGGAGCGCAACGAGGACTTCATCTACGTCTGCTACGACAACGAAGCCTACATGAACACGGGCATTCAGCGCAGCTCGTCCACGCCCTACGGGGCCTGGACGACGACCACCACCGGCGCGGACTGGAAAAAGCTGCGCAAGAAGAACATCGTGGAGGCCCTGGTGGCCCACCGGATCCCCTACGCGGCGACGGCCAGCATCGCCTTTCCGGACGACCTGCTCCGCAAGGCCCGGAAGGCGAAGGAGGTGAAGGGCTCCCGGTTCCTTCACATCTACGCAAGCTGCCCCACGGGCTGGCGCATCCCCTCGGAGATGTCCGTCCGGATCGCCCGCATGGCCGTCCAGACCAACATCTTTCCCCTCTACGAGGTGGAAAACGGCCTGCGGTACACCATCAACTACAAGCCCCGCGAATATCTCGTCCGCGAGTATTTCAAGCTCCAGGGGCGCTTCCGGCACCTGACCGACGCCGACCTCGACGAGATCCAGAAGATGGTCGACGAGGACTGGGCATTGCTCCTCCGCAAGGCGGGCGAGCGCGCCTGAAGGGCGCGCACCGCAGACCGAAACGCCCCGCTCCACACGATCCCGCCGTGCCGATTAGAAGTGGAATCCCAAACCGGCGCCGATCGTGAAGTAGCGGACCGTGTCCAGATCACCGAAACCCGAGGTATAGGCCGCCTCCAGGTTCACGGACAGGGTCGGATTGATGTAGATGTCGGCGCCGAATCCGATCTTGGCGCAGGGATCCGTCTCGTCGGTCGATGTCGATGTCGGCAGGTACCCGGGAGCGCTGACCGTCGTGTCGAAAGACGCCCGCATCAGGCCCAGACCGGCGACGAAGTAGGGTTTGACGATCCCGGGCAGGGGCGGAAAGACTTTCGCCGCGGCCATGATCGTGAACACGTCCAGATCCGCGTCGAAGGTGGCCCGGTTATTGCCCCAGTTGACGGTTTCGCTGGCGTTGAAACCGGACAGATACTCGAAGACGGCTTCAACGGAAACGACCGGGTGCAGTTTGTACCCGACCTTGCCGTTGATGCCCCAGGAGTTGTCGAAGGACGGATCGAAGCCGTACGGCCGCACGTTGTCGAATTCCCCGGAATCAAAATTCTCCAGGGCATAGGTGCCCCCGATCCCGACGTACATCCCCCGGTCCGCCGCATAGGCGGAACCCGCCAGCAGGAACACCGCCACAATGCATCCGATGATAGAAAGCCTCTTCATTTTCCTCTCCTTTCTCTGGTTGGGGTCGCCGAATCGTCCCGGCTGACCGTTGGCATTTCGTATATGTCAAAAGGGTCATCCTGTCAATAGCGGTCGCCATTCGGTACGCGGGACCGAATCCGTAAACGGAATGGCATTCCCGTTCGTCTTATGATATGTGTATACATGTAATGGCGTTTGCGGCCGTTCCTGCCGTTCGCGGTTGACGCCGCTGATGCCGTTGCCGAGGGCGCAACTTCCGCCCGTCGGCCCCCCCGATGACATTTGCCCCGATTGACTTTTTTCGTCTCGTCATTTCCGCCCCCCCCTTCACCGCGGCGGCAAGGGGAAATTGTCGGAGCCTCCGATGGCAGCCGCGGAGCGAAAGGTCGGCCCCGTGAAGGCATCCTGCTGAAAGGAGTTTGGAACATGGAAAGGACGAACGAAAAAAAATGGCATTTGCTATCCCCGGAGGAAGTGCTCGGCATCCTGGAAAGTGACTCGGTAAATGGGCTGGATCGGTCCGAGATTGAAAATCGACGACGGCGGTTCGGGGCCAATGTCATCACCGCGAAGAAGGGCCGGGGCCCCCTGATCCGGTTCCTTCTGCAGTTCCATCAGCCTCTGATCTACATTCTCCTCGCCGCGGCCCTCATCACGGCCCTGCTGCAGGAATGGGTGGATGCGGGCGTCATCTTCGGGGTGGTGCTCGTCAACGCCCTGATCGGTTTTTTCCAGGAGGCGAAGGCGGTCCGGGCCATCGAGGCCCTGGCCGAGACCATGGTCACCGAGGCGACCGTCCTGCGCTCCGGCGGGAAGACGCGCATCTCCTCGACGGAGGTCCTTCCGGGGGATATCGTCCTGCTGCAATCCGGCGACAAGGTGCCCGCGGACATGCGTTTGCTGTCTGCGCGGGACCTGAGGGCCGACGAGTCGGCGCTTACCGGTGAGTCCGTGCCGGTTGAAAAGAGCCACGAGACCCTGGCCGACGACGCCGTTCTGGCGGACCGGAAAAACATGGCCTACGGCTCCGCCCTGATCACCTACGGCCAGGCCACGGGCATCGTCGTCGCCATCGGCGACAACACGGAGGTGGGCCGCATCTCGAGCCTGATCTCCGCGACAACGGAGCTGGAGACCCCGCTGATCCGGAAGATCTCGGAATTCAGCAAGGTTCTGCTCTATGTCATCCTGCTGCTGGCGGCAGCGACCTTCGGGATCGGCCTCCTGCGCGGTGCGAGCGCGTTCGACATGTTCATGGCGGCGGTGGCCCTGTCCGTCGGGGCCATCCCGGAAGGATTGCCCGCGGCCCTGACCATCACGCTGGCCATCGGGGTGGCCCGGATGGCCCGTCGCCGGGCGATCATCCGCAAACTCCCCGCCGTGGAGACGCTGGGCAGCACGACGGTCATCTGCTCGGACAAGACGGGCACCCTGACCGAGAACCAGATGACGGTGCAGGAGATCCATGCCGGCGGCGAGACCTTCGCGGTGAGCGGTGCCGGGTATGCGCACTCCGGACGCATCACGGCCGTGGGGGGCGCGCCGGTGGACACCCCCGCAGCGGCGCTTCTGGAGACGCTCCGGTGCGGCCTGCTTTGCAACGACAGCCTCCTGGTGGAGAAGGAAGGCCGTCTGGTCGTGCAGGGAGACCCCACCGAAGGCGCCCTGATTGCCGCTGCGTCGAAGGGCGGGCTCTCGATGGAAGGGGAGGCGGGAAAGCGTGCGCGCCTCGACACGATCCCCTTTGAGTCGCAGCACCAGTACATGGCAACCCTGCACGCCACACCCGGGGAAGAAGGGGCAGGCGCCCTGGTTTACGCCAAGGGTTCCCTCGAATCCATGCTGGCCCGGTGCGACAGTTTCCTTTCCCCGTCGGGAGAGCCTGTGGATCTTGACGCCCCGTCGGTTATACGGGCGGCGGAGGCCATGGCCGCACGGGGTCTTCGCGTCCTGGCCTTAGCACGAAAGGAAATAGCCGGGGGCACGAAAAGGATCGATCACGGGGATGTGGCGGACGGCATGATCTTTCTCGGGCTGCAGGGTATGATCGATCCGCCGCGCGCCGAGGCCGTGGAGGCGGTGAAGCACTGTCACAGCGCAGGAATTCGCGTCAAGATGATCACGGGTGACCACGCGCTCACGGCTTCCGCCATCGCCGGGCAGATCGGTCTTCGAAACGCGGACCGGGTCATCACCGGCGGAGCGCTCGCGGAGATTCCCGACGCGGAGCTCGTCCGCATCGTCGAAGACGTTTCGGTATACGCGCGGGTCGCCCCGGAGCAGAAGCTCCGCCTCGTGGAGGCCCTGCAATCCAGGGGCAATGTCGTGGCCATGACCGGAGACGGCGTGAACGATGCCCCGGCCCTGAAGCGCGCGAACATCGGCGTCGCCATGGGCATCACGGGCACGGACGTGGCCAAGGAGGCCGCGGACATGGTCCTCACGGACGACAACTTCGCGTCCATCGAGGCGGCGGTGGAGGAGGGCAGGGGCACGTTCGACAATATCACCAAGTTCATCGTCTGGACGCTGCCCACGAACATCGGCGAAGGCCTCGTGATCCTGGCCGCCGTGCTGATCGGAGCCGTTCTGCCGATCCTCCCGGTTCAGATCCTGTGGATCAACATGACCACGGCCGTGCTGCTCGGCCTCATGCTCGTCTTCGAGCCCAAGGAGCCGGGCATCATGGACCGTCCCCCGCGCGATCCCAAGGAGCCCATTCTAACCCGCGTCCTGGTCTGGCGCCTCCTGATCGTGGGATTCTGGATGTTGGTTTGCGCCTTCGGCCTCTTCAAGTACGAGATTGCCTTTCTCGGGGCCTCCGAGGCGGAAGCGAGGACCGTGGCGGTGAACGTGTTCGTGATGGTGGAACTGTTCTACCTCTTCAACTGCCGCTCGCTGACGAAATCCGTGTTCGAGGTGGGTTTCTTTTCCAACCCCTGGGTGTTCGCGGGGGCGGCCGCCATGATCCTCCTGCAACTGCTGTTCACCTACACGCCGTTTATGAACACTGCGTTCAATAGCGCGCCGATCGGCGCGGGGTCGTGGCTGCGCATTCTGGCCGCCGGGTTCATGGTGACGCTGATCGTGGGGATCGAAAAAGGGATCGTGCGGCGAAGGCCGCCGGTCGCCTCACCGTGAACGACGCAGGAAACCCGGACGAGCCGGGTCGGCGAAACGGAGGCCGCACCGCCCGCCGAACAGGATGGTCTGTGCTCTTTTGCATCCATATTTGCTTTTGTAAATCTCGCTTCATCAAACAATCTTATCGTTGACATCACAAGATTGTTTGTATAAAAGGGGCGAAAAAGATAATCAATCAGGGTTCAGAAATCGAGTAGGTTTCTGGAGGACTTTCGATGGTCGGGCCGCCATCTGACGTAATTGTCGGGTGGCGGCTTTTTTTATTCGGAATAAATCGAGAGAGGTCGGATGATCGAAATTCTGTCTCAGGGCCTTGCAACAGCGTGTGCGATTTTTGCCATATACGGTATCAAGGTCATGGATTTGCCTGCCGGGATCACCATCATACTTGTGTTCGCCATCGTCTTTTTTTTCATATTTGTTTTAGCCGGCGGTCTTTCCAAAATCAAATTCATGAAATAGCCTCAGGCTGTCGTTTTTAGAAAAGGATTAGGGAAATAACGATGATAGACTTGAAAGAGTTGCTCTTCCTGTTGGTTTTCATTGCCGTGATCGGAATGCCGATTATTTTTGGTATCTGGAAGAAAAAAGAGAAAAGCAAGCGCGACAAATGAAATCTTCCGCGGGAATGGGACTTGTTTCCCAACCCTGAACCGACCGGTTTTCGGGAGGGAGATCAAAGCGCTTCGAGGATTTCATCCAGCAGTCGGGCGATCTTTTTCTGGTCCGACAGGAAGAAGGCGGCCTGACCGGACAGCCCATCCCCCACCCGAATGCCGAGGATGCGGTCGTTTCGCATGCGGAACACGTCTTCATCCGTTTCGTCGTCGCCAACGAAAACGGCGCGGTCTGAACCCGCAAGCGCCATGATTCGCAGGAGCGCCTCCCCCTTGTGCAGGGCATCCGCCGGCAGGATGTTTTCAACGCATTTGCCGGGAACCTCTCTGGGGCGGGGCGTGATCTGCTGCACGGCCTGAAGGATCTCACGGCGTGCCGCACTCCGTCGGGGCGCCTTTCGATAATGGGCGGACAGGGAAACCCCCTTGTTTTCGATAACGATGCCGCTGCGGGGCGAGCCCGGCAGAAGCACCCGGAGCTGATCTTCCCAGTTTCGGCAGAGGCCGGCGTATACGCGCTCGCGCTCCTCCTGCCCGGGAATGCCCTCCGCGCCGTGGTTGCCGACAATGAAGCGGGGATCGAAGCCGAGGCGGGAACGGGCGTCCTCGCGGGCACGACCCGTGAGGATGGCCACATCCGCCAGGCTGCACAGGCGGACCATCCTTTCACGCACGTCGACTGAGATTCGGGTGCCGGAGGGATCGTCGATGATCGGCGTCAGCGTCCCGTCCAGGTCGAATGTGAAAAGCGTTGCCCGGTTGGCGAAGTTCCGGAGCGCCGACAACCCGGCCGGACTGAAAATGCAGGTCCGTCCGTCTGCGGCGGTCATCCCGCACCCCCGATGCGCAGCGCCAGCCGCTCCCGCTGCCGGATCCGGGCGGCGTCGAGCAGCATTCGGCCGGCCCAGCGGTAGACGTTGAAATCGCGGACGAGCGCCCGCATGCTGCGCATCCGCTCCCGCTGCTCGAAATCGGGCATGGTGAGCGCCTGGTAGAGGGCTTCGGCGGTCTGTTCGATGTGGTAGGGATTGACGATAAGCGATTCATGCAGTTCGTGAGCGGCGCCGGTGAACTGGCTGAGCACGAGCACGCCCTGCTCGTCGTCCCGGGAGGCCACGAACTCCTTCGCCACCAGGTTCATTCCGTCGTGCAGGCTGGTTACCATGCAGACGTCCGCGGCCCGGTAGAAGCGGTTGACGATCTCCGGTTCGTGGTGTTCGGCCCGAAGGCAGACGGGCCGGTAGGCGCCCCGCGCGAAACGCCCGTTGATGCGGTCTGCGAGGCTCCGGACCTGTGCCGCGAACATCTGGTAATCCTCGAGCGTGGAGCGGCTCGGGGCGGCAATCTGAATGAAGGTGAACCGGCCGATCATTTCCGGATGCGTTTCAAGCAGGTTCTCCACGGCTCGAAAACGCTCGAGAATCCCCTTGGTGTAATCCTGGCGGTCGACGCCCAGGCCGATGAGACCGTCCTTCGGCAATCCTGTGGACTGCAGAACTTCCCGCCTGCAATCCTGCACGGACGGCTGGGTCTCCTGCCAGGGCGGCGGCCACTGAATTGAGATGGGATAGTTTTCCACCAGGGTCAGCTTGCCCTGACGGGATATCGTCGACGATTCCGGTTCGATTCGGACTTCCAGGTAGCGATCCACGGTTTCGAGAAAATTCCTGCAATGGAACGGGGTGTGGAAGCCCATGATCGTGCTGCCGAGCATGCCCTCCAGGATCTCCTCCCGCCAGGGGCAGATGCCGAAGGATTCGGGGTTCGGCCAGGGAATGTGCCAGAACGTGATGATCGTCGCCTTGGGCAGGGCCTTGCGGATCATTTCCGGCAGGAGCGCGAAATGGTAGTCCTGCGCCAGCACGACCGGATTTTCGCTGTCCGCTTCCGCTGCCACGGCATCGGCAAATCGCTGGTTGATCGCCTTGTACTGCCGCCAGTCGCTGGAACGGAAGATCGGCCGCACGTGGGCGATGTGGCAGAGCGGCCAGAGCCCTTCATTGGCAAAGCCGTAGTAATAACCGTCTTCTTCCTCTTTTGTGAGCCAGATGCGCCGCAGCGTGTACTCCGGATGTTCGGGCGGGATTCCGACCCGGTCGTGCGCGTCCACGGTTTCCCGGTCCGCGCTGCCGCCGCCGTGCGCGATCCAGGTTCCCGAGCAGGCCCGCATGACCGGTTCGACGGCAGTAACCAGTCCGCTCGCCGGTCTGGAAACCTCGATCCGTTCCCCGGTTTTGACATGGATATAGGGTTCGCGATTGGAAACGACGAGGATTCTTTCCCCGGCGAGCTGTTTGTGAAGAAGCCTTCGCAGAGAGTCGGGGTTCCAGACGATGGAGATGTCTTCCGTAAACCGGCGTTCCGCGTCCAGGGTCCGAAACAGGTTTCGCAGGTCTCCCGCGAGGGGCTTCAATTCGGCGGGGGCCGTCTCCACGGAAAACGGTTTCAGGATTCCTTCGCCGCGCAGCATGGCCCGGACGCCGGCCATCCATCCCCGCCAGCTCAGGTGCGCGACGAATACCGTGATCAGGGAGATGATGACCCCGAGCACCGTAAAGAAGATGATGATGTATTTGCGGGTGGCGGCGCTCCGGCGCTCGATGTAGCTCATGTCATGCAAAATCACCAGCGAACCGACCCGCACCCCCTCCCGGTCGTCGGGATTGTCGACGGCATTGTATGAGACATGAACCGGTCCCTGCGGGAGAGGATGAATGGAGGGCGGTTTCTCTTTCGCGGGGTCGGCGGAAAGGCACGGGATGGATTTCGGAAAAGTCGGGGTATGATAGAGCAGTTTTCCGCCTCCGTTGCAGTAGCCGATGGCAAACAGCCGCTCGTCCTTGATGACATTACCAAAAAGAGCGTTGATTTTTGCCCGTTCTCCCCTCTCCAGAAAATCCATAAGAGGCTCCTGCAGGGAATTGGCGATCAGATGCGAGCGGATGTCCAGGTCCCGGACGAACCACTGCAGGGTCAGCTTGTCCACGAGGGGCACCGCCGCGTAGGCCATCAGGATCAGGGCGATCGCCAATGGAAGGATGAAGCGCAGCGTCAGGCTCAGGGAACGGAGTGATTTCAAAAGTCTCTCCTAAAATACATGATCCCACCGTTTACTCAAGCGTATGGCGGCATTGATCAGACCGACCATGCTGTAGGTCTGGACGAAATTTCCCCACTGCTCTCCGGTGCGAACATCCAGATGCTCGGCGATGAGCCCGTGCCGGTTGTGCCGGGAAAGCAGGTTCCCGAACAGGCTACGGGCCTCTTCAGCCCGCCCCAGCGCCGCAAGGGCGTAGATGTACCAGTAAGTGCAGACAACAAAGGCGTTGACGGGCGTACCGAAATCGTCCGGGTCCGTGTAACGGAAGATGTAGTCGCCTTTGCGCAGATCCCTTTCGATGGCGGAGACGGTGGCGGCAAAGCGGGGATCGTCCGCCGCGAGGAACCCGACGTCATGCATCAGCAGCAGGCTGGCGTCCAGCGCCTCTCCGCCGAAGGAGGCGGCAAACGCCTTTCTCCGGCTGTTCCAGGCCTGCGCACAGATGGCGGCATGAATCCGGGCTGCCTGGTCCGCCCAGTGGCGGCGACGGTCTTCGAGACCGAGGCTGGCTGCGATGCGGGAGAGGCGGTCGCAGGCCGCCCAGCACATGATGCTGGAAAAGGTGTGCACCCTGCGGGACCCGCGCAATTCCCAAAGCCCCGCGTCCGGCTGGTTGTGCACCTGGACGGCGGTGTCCCCCAGCGGTTCGAGGCGCTGAAACAGGGCCCGGTCCCCGCGGTGCATCAGCCGGCGGTCGAAAAAGGCGTGTGTCATGGCCAGGATGGCGGAACCGTAAACATCGTGCTGCTGCATTTTGTAGGCCTCGTTGCCCACCCGGACCGGCCCCATCCCGCGGTAACCGGAGAGGGTTCCGACCTCCCGCTCCTCCAGACGCGCACGGCCGTCAATTCCATAAACGGGCTGGATGGTTCCGTCCGTCGCTGCTGCGGCCACGTTGACCAGAAAGCCGATGTAACGCTCCATGGTGTGGGTCGTGCCCAGCCGGTTCAGGGCGTTCACCACGAAATAGGCGTCCCGCACCCAGCAGTAGCGGTAATCCCAGTTCCGCGTGGAATCGGGTGCCTCCGGAATGGACGTGGTCATGGCGGCAATGACGGCGCCGGTGTCATCGAAGGCGTTGAGCTTCAGGGTTATGGCGGCCCGAATGACCTCGTCCTGCCATTCGAAGGGAATGCCCAAGTCGCGCACCCACCCGCGCCAGAAGTCGAGCGTTTCGCACCGGAATCGGCGGGCCAGTTCCCCGATCGCCTCGGGAATCGTCTCGTCGGGGCCGAAGATGAGATTCACACGGTCTTCCAGTAGAAAGGGGATTTCCTGGAGGATGGTGGTGATGGACGCATCGGTCGTGAGCCTCAAAACCCAGTCGGGGGACACATAGCGGATGTGATGGCTCCCGCAGGTGGTGCCGCAGCATTCCCGTCCGTAATCGAAGGTCGGTCGAACGCGGATGCGGATTCTCGGGCTTCCCTGAAGGCGGCGCACCTGACGGATCAGCATCATCGGGGTGAACATCCGGCCGTACTGGCGGAAGCGGGGGGCAAAGTCGGTGATCTCGATCACGCCTCCGTGCGCGTCGGTCAGGCGCGTTGTCAGCACGGCGGAGTTGTGAAGATAGGATTGCTCGGATTCCGCCAGATCCGCCAGTTCGATGACGCAATAGCCCATTCCGTCGCCCTGGGCATGCTCCTGCAGCAATGAACAGAAGGCGGGATCGCCGTCGAACCGGGGAAGGCAGCACCAGACGATCTCGGCCGCGGAGTCGATCAGGGCGCCGATTCTGCAATTGCCGATCAGGGCGAGGTCCAGAGAGCTGTTCATTTTTCACTTCCTTGCTTCATGGATTGCAAAGCTCACGGGCAGTCTTTTCTTATTCCATGTTGATCGTGACTCCCGCTGTGTGCGTAACCGAAATAATTATATCAGAAGGACTTAAGGATGGCCAGTCGGCCTTGAATGATCAATTGCCGGGGATGGTTCCGGGAAGATATGCATATGCTGTAATGGAACCACCCCTCGTTTCTCGATTCGGTTTCCTCTTTCGTCTTACGATGCGTCTCATGTCTCGAACACACCCGGCCTGATCAGCAGTACCGGCACATGGGCATCGTGAAGTACCTTCAACGCCACACTTCCAAACATGACGCGCTTTACCCCTTTGTATCCGTGCGTGGCGATTACGATCAGGTCGACATGGTTTTCTTTTGCATAATCAATGATTGTGTGAGCTGTTTCGCCTTCCAGAACCTCTGCATTGACTTTCATCCCCTCCGAACGCAACCGGGATTGCATCGCTGTAAGATACTTTTTTTATGCCGCCGAAACACCCCCTTTCTCGTGGTCGATTAGAAGTTCCTTTTTTGTACGACAACTTCGCTTCCATTCAACGTCTTTCTATGGGACGTTCTTTCCTCTTTGCCCGGCAAGTTCAGCTCCGGTGAGAGGACCAGCCGTGGCGGAAGCTCCTGTGCCCCGAGAATATTGACCAGCAGATCAAGGCCAGCCACTATTTCCTTCAGTTTCATGAGAGTAAGATCCTCCAGCCCGGAAACCAATAAATCCTGGTGGACCTGTGGCGCTTTTGTCACTAACGCATTGCCTTCATCGGTCAGCTCCACATGAACAACCCTTCGGTCGCCGGCGGTTCGTACCCGCTTGATCAGTCCCTGCAATTCGAGGCGATTGAGTATGCCCACGACGGTTGCGGGATGAAGATACATGCGAAGCGCAAGATCCGAAACCCTTACCGAAGAGGATGCCGCAATGGTCTTGATTGCCCACAGCTGTGGTCCCGTAAGCCCCGTTTTTCGTTTTGCCCTTTTGGACTGTTCGTTGATGACCTGGAAAATGCGTCTAATGTTATCGATGATATCGGATACTAAAGCTGATTTTCTTGCCATATTCCCAACTTTCACCCCGATCCGGTACGGGTGGTAAAATTCATCATGCATCCGCACCATCGTTTTCAGTGCACGGGTCAAATTGTCTTTTCACTTTGCTTCTCATCCCGACGGATTCATGTCGATCGTCTCTTTTTCATTAGTATACTAATCATTTCTGTAGAAATCAATTGACAAATTACAGCGATTTCGAATATTCTACACATGCTGCGTGATGATGTGGACCGCTGCAGATGAAATGTGAAACAATATTCAGCCTGCTGCGACCCGCTCATGAAATGCGTCATTTCAATCCGCCTGCACACAATCTAATCATTGCAATGACAGTGAATTGCGCGAAAAGAATGAAAACAAGGGCTATTTTTCGATAAGATGAAGGAGGAAATCATGAAGACCAACATTTTTGTCAGTGCTCTGGTGACGGCCGTTCTCATTGCCATTGCCGGAATCGGCGCCTATTTCATTTTGCCGAGACTGATCCAGGAAAACACTTCTGATCTGAATTTACAGATAAAACAGGCAAATGAGCGTCTGCAGAAAATAGAGGGATCTATCGCTGTCTCGGAACAGGCGAGCAAGGAAGGCCAGTTGAAAATCGGTGCAGATGCCCAAACGATTGTCAATATGGTGAACCGGCAAATTTCGCGCATCGACGCCTTGAGCGTCCAGACCAAGGGAGACATAAAGCGAATCGACGATGAGATGACCCGACAGAAAAACCGAATCGAGAAAGGCCTCAAGGAACAGGAAGAAACTGCCAAGAAAATCGACGATGCGACGAAGTCTCTCGCTCAGACCGCTCAGTTTCGAGGACTATTGGCGAATATCAAAAGGCAGATTCTGAAAGTTCGTCTGGAAATCAGCGACAAGAATATCGGCAACGCCAAGAATGAATTGAATCTGATCGACGCGCGGTTCGGCCAGGCATCGGCCCTGACTTCCGCTCAGGAAAAAACAACCTTGAAAGAATTGCATCAAATGCTGCAGAAGGTCAGGGCCGATCTGGATACGAATCTCGCCTCGGCAGCCAATCGTCTGGATCTCTTGTGGCACGAATTGGAGAAAGTGCCGGAGCAGCCGTAATGGATGTTCCGCTTCTGTTTTTCATCGCCGGGGGCATCATCCTCGTCGGTTTCCTGGGCGATTATGTTTACGAGAAGATCAAGATTCCTGACGTGCTGGTTCTGCTCGGAATCGGCATTCTTCTCGGGCCTGTTTTCGGGATGGTCGATCACCAGCGGCTTGCCGAGTTCGCCGAGTATTTCGGGACCTTCGCCCTCATCGTCATCCTGTTTGAAGGGGGCATGGACGTCAAAATCAGCATGCTGCTGCGGGAACTCGGAAACGCCACGATTCTCGCGACCCTTTCTTTTGCGTCCACGACGGGGGCCATCACGGCTTTTCTCTTTTACGTCCAAGGGTGGCAATTCTTCCCAAGCATCATGATGGCCAGCGTTCTGGGCTGCACCAGCGCGGCCATCGTCCTCCCTATCGTCGCGAAAATGTCCGTCAAGGACGAAACCCGAACCGTCGTCGGCGTCGAATCGGCGGTGAGCGATGTTCTGGCCGTGGTTCTGGTGATTTCCCTGATTGAATTCACCAAACTCGAAAGCATCGGAATCGAGAAGCCGCTGCGGGCGATCGCCAGCTCATTTTCCGTTGCCATCGTTGCGGGGACGGTTTTCGGGTTTTTCTGGTTCAAGGTGTTGAATGTCCTGGAAGAACGAAAATATTCCTACATGGTCACGCTGGGCGCCATGCTGATTGTTGTCGCGGCGGTCGATTATCTGGGCGGAAGCGGTCCCATCGCGGTTCTCATCTTCGGGATCATTCTCGGCAACTGCGGCGACATCCCCTTTATTCGGGGTTCCGGCCGGTGCGGCCTGATCGACGAGACGATCAAGTTCTTTCACGGCGAGGTCACCTTTTTCATTCGAACCTTCTTCTTTGTTTATCTGGGAATGATGATCACCTCCGCGGTCCTGTCGCCTCGGCACATTGCCGTCAGCCTTGCCTTGCTGTGCATTATCGTTCTCATGCGGTACCTGAGCGTCGAGTTCATGGTGAGAAGTTCCGGAAAAGGAAGGGAGGAGAAGAGCGCCTTTTTCTACATGCTTCCCCGCGGTCTGGCGACGGCTGTCCTGGCTTCGCTCCCGGTGGCCGCAGGCGTGGAAGGTTCCGAGAATTTTATCGTCTACGCCGTCAGTGTCATCATTTTAACGAATGTCATCATGACGTTCGGTGTGCTGAACATGGAAAGGAACAATACATGAAGCGGGACCACTTGATCATTGCAAGTATAATCATTTCTTTCATATTCCTGGTCGTCTTCAATTTAGGAGGACACGGAAAATCAGCTTCCGCAAATGAAAGGGTTCCTTATCTGATCGGCAAATGGAAAGGAGTATGTTCATTAAGTGTTAACACGAATGGCTTCGTTCCGATTAAAGCATCTTTGGTTCTTCATGTATTTGAGCAGATGGACAGAGACTTTATCGGATATATTGAAGGCTGGACGGATGGCATCCCATATCGAATGGAACTGTCGGGCGCAGTTGACACGCGGGATAGAAACATATTTGCAATCGATAAGAGCGGAATGATTTACAGCGGATATTTTGTAACCAGTTATCGAATGATCCTGTATGGCTTTGAAAATAAGGCTGAACCCAGAATCATTCAATACAAACTAAAAAAAATATCCGATCTATGAAGGCAATGGCACGAAAACATTATCGGTGATGGCGAATGTGTTGACTCGAACGGTTATGATATGAAAAATTAAATAATTAGGTCTTGGGCAGGGTTTTTGTCATAAGGTTAAAAAGCGAGCTGTCACCTCCGACTTATGCAGAAACCCTGCTCGTCTTTTTTCGTTGTCTTTCGGGCCACGGAAACAACCATGAGAAATAAAATCGTCGAAGAGTCCGTTCTGTTTGTCAGCCTTCTGAAATGGCTCGTTCTGTCTTCCGTTGTCGGGATTACCGCAGGCGCCGCAACGGCCGCCTTCCTCAAAATCCTTCATGCAAGCATCGCGTTTGCGACCCCTCCGTCCCATGCCTTTTTTCTGCTGCCGGCGGGGCTTTTCCTGAGCGCCCTGCTGGTGAAATACGTGGCGCGGGAGGCAAAGGGGTACGGAACGGAAAAGGTGATCGAGTCCGTTCACAGGCATTCCGGGAGAATCCGTGCCGTCGTCGTGCCGGTCAAACTCGCCGCGACCGTCGTCACGGCAGCGGTCGGCGGTTCCGTGGGGCAGGTCGGTCCGAGCGCGCAGATCGGGGGCGGACTGGCGTCCGTCCTGGCCGGGTTTCTGAAATTCGACGATAACGATCGGAAGAAACTCGTCATCTGCGGGATCAGTGCCGGATTTTCCGCCGTTCTGGGCGCACCGGTGTCCGGCGCCATCTTCGGGGTGGAAGTCCTCTTTGTCGGAACGCTCCTGTATGAGGTTCTTCTGCCTTCTTTCGTCGCGGGCATCATCGGTTATCATACGGCTTCCTTCCTCGGCGTCACATACTTTCACTACCCCATTCGCGCGATATCGGCCTTCTCCGACGCCTTTTTCCTCGAAATCATCGTTTCCGGAATTTTCTTCGGAATTTGCGCAATCGTTGTCATCGAGACGGTGCACGGTGCCGATCGCCTGTTTGCGAAGGTCAGAATCTGGCAGCCGCTTCAGGCGATCCTGGGCGGTGTCGTCCTGGCGCTCCTCGCGTCTGTTTTTTCCGCAAAATATCTGGGGCTCGGACTGAACACCATCCAGGAGGCGCTCCAGGGGGTCCGGATGGTTTCCTATGATTTTTTGATGAAGACGGTCTTTACCGCCATCACCTTCGCTTCCGGCGGGAGCGGCGGGATCATCGCGCCGATTCTGTTTGTCGGAGCGACGGCCGGCAGCTTTTTCGGGGACCTGCTGAGCCTGGACCGGGCAACCTTTGCTTCGATCGGAATGGTGAGCGTCCTGGCAGGAGCGGCGAATACGCCCGTCGCCATGAGCATGCTGGCCATCGAGCTGTTCGGGGGCGAGATCGGCGCCTACGCGGCCGTCGCCTGCGTGATCAGTTTTCTCATCTCCGGGCACCGCAGCATTTTTCCGACGCAGGTCATGGCCATGAAAAAATCATCCTCCGTCGATGTGGAACTCGGGAGGGAAGTGGAAAATGTGAAGACGCGGTTCAAATATCGGGAAAAAAGTTTCATCGGGCAGGGGATCCGGCTGAGGGATAAAATCAGAAGAAGAATCCAAAATGGCGGAGGGGAATGATGCCTCGGCGGAGCGCATTTGCTTTCCTCCTTCCTGACGGCGTCCGTTGACGGTCCGGATCTGAATCTTCGATCGTTCGGTCGGCATCGGGTTTCCGGAAGAAATATAAGCATGCATCATTCGGAAGGGATCCTGCGACGGGGGGTGTTGAAAGAAGTCTCGTTGACAATTCAAATCTTTCCGGTATGATCCGGTCAACAACAAGTCCGCGGCGGCGGGCAGGGAGGAGATCGACATGAAGAACCTGCTGGACGGCATCGAAGACATTCTGCTCATGGGACCCGGCCCATCCTGCGTCCCCGATGAGGTCTATCGGGCGCTGAGCCGCGGGACCCTCGGGCATCTGGACCCTTACTTCCTGACCATCATGGATGAAATCAAGGACATGCTGAGGCGGGTCATGAACACCGGCAACGCCATGACGGTCCCCCTTTCCGGCACCGGATCGGCCGGGATGGAGGCGTGCTTCGTCAATCTCGTGGAGCCCGGCGACAAAGTGCTGGTCCTCGTCAACGGGGTGTTCGGCGTGCGCATGCGCGAGGTCGCGACCCGGCTGGGCGCCCGGGTGGACGCGCTCGAATTCCCCTGGGGGACGCCCGTGATTCCGGAGCAGGCGGCCGAGAAGATCCGCCGGGAAAATTACCGGATCGTCGCGATCGTCCACGCGGAGACGTCGACGGGGGTCATGAATCCGGTGGCCGACATCGGGAAAATCATCGCGGGGTCCGACACCCTCTACCTGGTGGATGCGGTGACCAGCCTGGGCGGCATCGAGGTCCGCATGGACGACTGGGGCATCGACGCCCTCTACAGCGGGACCCAGAAATGCCTTTCCTGCCCGCCGGGGCTCGCGCCCCTGTCCTTTTCCGAAAAGGCGATGGCCCGGCTGGGCGGGCGCGGATCGAAAGTGCCCAACTGGTACCTGGACCTTTCCCTGATCGCCAACTACTGGGGGACCAACCGGGTTTACCACCACACGGCGCCCGTGAACATGCTCTACGGCCTTTACGAGGCCCTGCGCCTGCTGCTGGCGGAGGGGCCCGAAGCGGCCTTCCGGCGGCACCGGGAATGCCACGAAGCCCTTGTCCGGGGCTTGTGGGACCTCGGCTTGGAGATGCTGGTGGCGGAGCCCTGGCGCCTGCCCATGCTCAACACCGTCCGCATTCCGGAGGGTGTGGACGATCTTGCCGTCCGGAAGCATCTGCGCAGCGAATTCCGGATCGAGATCGGCGGCGGCCTGGGGCCGCTGGCCGGAAAGATCTGGCGGATCGGCCTGATGGGCCATACCGCGAGGGCGGAGAATGTCTCCCGGTTTCTCGAAGCGCTGAGGGCACTTTTATAAAATGGCCCCGACCGGCGTCTGATCGCCGGGTTGAATTCGACATCGAGCCCGCGGTTCCATAGCGGAAGCGGAACATTCCCGCGGCGCGGGGGTATTGCGGGCGGAAAAACCGCTGCGTGAAAATCCGGAACGTCTGTTTGCCCGCCGGAGCAACGCCTTTTCATCACACGAAGTGAACCGGATCATGTCTGAAGCGCTGATCTACTTTGACAATGCCGCCACCACCTTCCCGAAACCCGCGGTAACGATGGAGGCCATGGCGCGCTGCCTGCGCGAAGCGGGCGGCAGTCCGGGGCGTTCCGGCCACCGTCTTTCCATCGAGGCGGGACGGGTCCTGTTCAACGCGCGGGAAAGCCTGGCCGGGCTGTTCGGCATTTCCGACTCGCTCCGGATCATTCTGACAAAAAATGCGACGGAAGCCCTGAATATTGCCATCTGCGGACTGCTGAAGCCGGGCGACCATGTCATCACGTCCGGCATGGAGCACAATTCGGTCATGCGGCCCCTGCGCGCCCTGGAGCCCGGGGGCGTGAATCTGACCGTGATCTCCTGCTCTCCCGCGGGGGAACTCGACCCTGCGGATGTCGCCCGCGCCATCCGGAAGGACACCCGGGCTATCGTCCTGACCCACGCCTCCAATGTCACCGGAACCATCATGCCCGTCGCCGCCGTGGGCCGGATCGCCCGGGAGCGGGGTGTCGTATTTTGCGTGGATGCTGCGCAGACCGCGGGCGCCCTTCCCATCGACGTTCAGGCCATGCAGATCGACCTGCTCGCATTCACGGGGCACAAGTCCCTGTTCGGCCCGCAGGGAACGGGCGGGCTCTACATGCGGAAGGGCCTTGAAAAGGAGATCGCGCCCATCATGCGGGGAGGCACGGGAAGCCACTCCGAACTGGAGGAGCAGCCGGATTTCATGCCCGACTGCTACGAATCGGGCACCCCGAACACCGTCGGCATGGCCGGCCTGGATGCCGGGGCCGGTTTCGTCGCGAACCGGGGGGTCGAAAGCATTCGGGTCCATGAGGAAAGGCTGACCGGGCTCTTTCTGGCGGGTATCGAAAACATCGAAGGGGTAAGGGTGTACGGACTGAAGGACCCGTCCCGGCAGATGCCCGTCGTTTCGATCGGCATTCGCGGCTTGGACCCCGCGGCGGTCTCGATGGCGCTGGATGAACGTTTCGGGATCATGACGAGGCCGGGGCTGCACTGCGCCCCCGCGGCGCACAAAACGATCGAAACTTATCCCGCCGGGACGATCCGGTTCAGCTTCGGCTTTTTCAACACGGAGGAGCAGGTCGGCAGGGCGCTGGAGGCAATCCGCGAACTGGCCGGAAAGAGGATCAGGCCATGACGCCGGGGGAGGGATTTCTCGTCGTTCTGTTCGTCTCGGTCAGCCATGCGCTGAAGGCGGAAAAGATTCTGAAGGGCGAAGGCATTCCCTTCAAGCTGATTCCCGTCCCCCGACACCTGAGTTCCGACTGCGGTGTCTGCCTGCGGTTCCCGGCCGGTTTCCGGGAAAGGGTCCTTCACGCCCTTTCGGGAAAGGTCGAGATCGAAGGCATTCATTCCCTGGAATAGGCCGGCCCGCCGCTATCGGCTCTTGTCCAGAAGGGCGGCATGCACCTTCTCGTGCTGCGGCACGGGGATCCCCAGTTTCTTCCCGATGGCGGTCATGTAGCCGGTGAAGATGTCCAACTCGACGGGGTTTCCCTTTTCGAAATCCAGTTGAAAAGAGGTCTTGGTCTCCTTCGGGAAGGCGCCCGCCTTGGCGATCGTGGCCGGAACGATGTCCTCGGGCAGCGCGACGCCCTGGGCCTTTGCCACCTCCGCGACTTCCCGCATGAGCGCCCCCAGCATTTTTTTCCGTTCCCCGTCTTCCAGAATCTCGCCGAACGCCTTTCCCAGCATGGCCGTCAGGCCGGCCATCGGATCGATGAAGATGTATTTGGTCCACAGTGGGATGCGGATGTCGGAAACAAGCTCCGCCGGAATGCCGGCGTCTTTCAGAAAACGCTCGACGGGCCGGAACGGCGCCGCGTCCGTTCCCGGCTCGGGGCCGAAGATGAGCTGGCAGGAGCCGCCGACCTGGCGGACGGCGCCGGGACCTTCGATCCGCGTGCTGATGTAGACGCAGCCGCCGAGGACAATGCCCGTTGGCAGGACCGCCCGCAGGCGCTCGGCCATGTTGACGCCGTTCAGAAGGGGAACGATCACGGTCCCGTCGTGGATGTTGCCGCTGATCCGGCGCGCCGCCTCTTCGAGGCCGTAGCTCTTAACGCAGAAGAGAACCAGGTCGAAGGGTCCCGCGTCGCCCGGGCTGTCCGTGGCCAGCGCCGGTACGGCGGTAAAATCCCCCTCCACGGTCATCAGCCGCAGGCCGCCGTTTTGAATCGCCTTCAGGTGCGCCCCCCGGGCGATGAAGATGATCCGGTGCTCCGGAGATCCGGCATACCGCAGGGCCAGCCTGCCCCCGTAATAGCCGCCCACGCCGCCCACGCCGACAATCGCCGCTCTCATGAATCTTCCTCCTCTTTCATAATGGATGAAACAAGCGCCCGCCGGAGCCTTCGTCCGCGGAGGGTGCATGCCGGTCCGCCGCTACAGGCAGCGCCGGAGGATGTCCGAGATCACCTCGGGGGTATAATCCTTCAACTGCCAGACCTCGGCGAGTCTGCCGGCATTTGCCGTGATCTTGTCGATGTCCCCCTCCGGGATGCGGACCTCCTCGAGCGACGTCGGGCTGCCGATCCCGGAAAACCAGGCCTTCAGGCGGCGGATCCCTTCCTGCGCCTCTTCCATTTCCGTGCGGCTTTCAACTCCGAAGATTTCCCGGGCGAACCGCGCAAACCGCTTCGGATTGCTCCCGACGGCGTAATCCATCCAGCCCGGCGTCAGGATCGAGAGCCCCGCCCCGTGCGGCACGTCGTAGAGGGCGCTCAGGGAGTGCTCGATCATGTGGACGGGCAGGCTGATCAGGCCCATTCCCGCCGATGTCAGCCCGTTGAAGGCGAGCGTTGCGGACCACATCATCGTGGCCCTCGCATTGTAGTTCGCCGGGTCTTGAAGGATGATCCCGGTGCTTTCCATGATCGTCCGGGTCAGGGCTTCGACCAGGCGGTCCTGGAGCGGGGAGTCGGCCGCCGTGTTGTTGAAGTAGCCCTCCAGCATGTGGCTGATCGCGTCGACGGCGCTGTAGGCGCTGTAGGACGGGGGCAGCGTGTACAGGACGGTGGGGTCGAGAATGGAGGTCTTCGGCTGGATGTGCATGGACCGGATGCTGAATTTCTCGGCCCCTTCGTCGCGGGTCATGACGGCTGCCGGGTTCATCTCCGAGGCGCTGGCGGAGACGGTGGCCACCGTCAGGACGGGCAGTGCGCCCCGGATCGCTTCCTTGCGGGTGAAATAGTCCCAGATGTCGTGTTCCGCCCGGACGCCCATGGCGATGGTCTTGGCCGTGTCGATGACGCTGCCGCCGCCGACGGCGAGGACAACATCCACCGCTTCCCGCCTGGCCAGTGTGATGCCCTTCATTGTGTGGGACAGCAGCGGATTCGACCGGACGCCCGGGAACTCCACGAGGGAAACCCCCGCCTCGCTCATGGAGGCGACCACCCGGTCGTAGATGCCGTTTTTCCGAATGCTGCCTTCCCCGTAGACCATCAGCGCCTTCCGGCCGTGGGATTTGACTTCCGCGCCGATCCGCTTGATCTGGCCCTGGCCGAAGATGATTTTTGTGGGGTTCTCAAAAATGAAGTTCTGCATGGCTCCCGTCCTTTCGGGTGAATGGACTTTGAAAAAATCAGGTGTTCTTTTCCAGACGCCGCAGCAGATAATCCCGGAACTGCGCGTAGTCGTTCGGCAGCGGGTCGGCCTCGCCGGTTTTCCGGTCCAGTCCCTTCATGCTCTCGGGCAATTCCGGATCGATGCCGATGGTCTTCAGGATCTCCTCCGGAAACTTGGCCGGGTGGGCCGTTTCAAGGGATACGCACAGACCGGCGTACCCGGAGTGCCGAAGATAGGCCTCGAGGCCGCGCCAGCCGACGGCGCCGTGCGGCTCCAGGATCGTGCCGTATGATTCGTATGCCCGCCGGATCGTTTCCAGGGTTTCCCGGTCGGTGACGCTGACCGAGAAGATGTTCTCTTTCATGCGTGCCCGGTCCGGGTAGCGATGGACCGTGCCGTTCCGGTCCACCGTTCCGCCGTACAGGTCGAAAAAACGGGCCAGGTTGCTCGGATGCCCCACGTTCATTGCGTTGGACAGGCAGGCCCGCGACGGGGAGACCTTCTCGTAAAGGCCGGTTTCCAGGTACCTCGGAAACTCGTCGTTTTCGTTGGTCGGCATGACCAGCCTTTTGACCGGCAGCCCCATCCGCCGCGCATATTCGCATCCCAGGGCATTGCCGAAATTGCCGGAGGGGACGGAGAACACGATCTCCTCTTCAGGTTCGGCGAGCTGTCCGTAGGCGTAGACGTAATAGACGATCTGGGGCATGATCCGGCCGAAGTTGATCGAATTGGCCGACGTCAGGTTGAGCCCCGCGAGGCCGGGGTCGGCAAAGGCCCGCTTGACGAGGTTCTGGCAGTCGTCGAATTTCCCATCCAGGGAGATGGCCCGAACGTTGCCGCCGATGGTATCGAGCTGCTTTTTCTGCCTCCCGCTCACCTCCGCGCGGGGGTAGAGGATGAAGACATTGATTCCTTCGACGCCCCGAAAGGCGTCCCCGACGGCGCTCCCCGTGTCCCCGGAGGTGGCCACCAGCACGTTCAGCCGGTTGCCGGCGCCCTTGAAGTGGCCCATCAGCCGGGCCATGAGGCGCGCCGCGAAATCCTTGAAGGATGCCGTGGGGCCCCGGTCCAGCCTCATGACGTACTTTCTGTCCGCCACCTTCTCCAGCGGCACTGCAAAGGGATAGGCGCTGCCGATAATGTCCCGAAGCGCGGCCTCCGGCATTTCACCCCGCAGAAAGGCCCCCGCGACCAGCAGAGCCGCCTCGGCATAGGGCCTGTCCCGCAGGGAGCGGATTTCAGAAAGGGAAATCACGGGAATCCGCTCCGGCATGAAGAGGCCCTCGTCCGGGGCCTGGCCCATGAGGAGGGCCTCCCGGAAGGATGCCGTTTCCCCGGGCGCTGATCCTGCTTGTTTTGCGTTCAGGGTTCGGTTGGTGCTGTAATACCGGATGCTTTCAGACATGGCGAGATGCGCGCTCCGCTGTGTTTTTCTAAGAAATTCATAGCACAACACGCGGATCCGATCAATGCGGAAAAGACGGCTGTGCCGGCGGGCGTTGTCCGGGGGGCTGACGCCGCCATGGCGTGTGCAGGGGCAGGGTGCTTCAGCCATGGAAGGCCCGCGGGGTGCCGGGAATGCCTGTCGGCGATTCCGTGCCCTGGATTAATAGGTATAGCTCACCGCGGCGCCGGCGGAAAGCCGGTCGGAATATTGCGCTTCGGCATTCAGGCGAAATCCCCTGGCAAGGGGCATGTCGATTCCCGCAAATCCTCCGGCCAATGCTTTGTTCGAAAGGGTAACCTTCTCGTCTGCGTGCGCGCGGCCGGAAATCGTGGTGGTTGCATATGCCTTCGCTTCCGAATAATGGACATAGGGTCCCGCATACACCCTGACGCCGCGGTGAAGGGCGGCCTGAAATCCGACGCCGAGATTCACGTCCCAGAGATTTCTCACTTTCAGCTCCGCGGTGAACGGGGCGCCGCCGGCGGTTCCGGAGACGCTGTCCGTGAAATAACTGAAATAATAGGTCCCCTGAACGAAAGCGCCCATGCCGAATGTTTTGTTGAAGGGGTAGAAGACCTTTGCTCCCAGCGTTCCGAAGAATTTCCAGTTTTCCTCGAAATCGCTTCTGCCTGCGGTGGCTGATCCGTCCGCCGCACTGAAAGTGTCGAAGATTGTCAAATCCGAGATGCCGATGCGCGCGGATATTTCCCAGATGTTGCTTGCGCCGTAGGCCGCCTGGGAATAGATCGCGTTCTGCCTGATTTTGTGTTCCGCGCCGTTCTCGTAGGTGTCTTCGTGATGCCAGTAACCGATGGCGGTGTTCAGGCCGCCGGCCTCTCTGGAGACGGTTTGCGGTGCGCCGAACAATCCTGCCGCCGCAGCCGCCTTCGGGGGGACGGCCCAGATGAACAAAGCCGACAGCGCGATGAGCAGAAAATTCCCCGCCGGAATGGTTTTCTTCACTGAATTTCCTTCTCCGGCGATGCCGGCCCGTCCGCCGGGGACTGCGCTTCCAGAGATGCGGACTTCGTCCGTTTGGACTTCCTTGCCTCGACCGACTTCAGGCGGTATTGAATGTAGGCATCCCGAAAGGCCACGTAGGGATCGATGGCCGCATTTTTGAGGGATTCATAATCGCCGATCCGCAGAGAGGTGGCATTCACCTGCTCGAATACCCCCACCGCCGTACCGGCGTACCAGGGACTCAGGTAGGTGGGGGGATCGAGGAGCCGCTCGCCCACCAGGCCGACGGTGTCGCGGGGACTGGAGGGTCCGAACACCGGCCAGACCAGATAAAAGCCCTGCCCAACGCCGTAGACGCCCAGCGTCTCACCCAGGTTTGTGTCCTGAATCTGAAGGTCGATCTCCCTGCCGGAGGAGGGATCCAGGAGCCCCCCGATGCCCCAGATGGTGTTGATGGCGAAACGGCCGGCTTCCGTGGCCGCGCCGCTGAAATCCGCCTGAAGCAGGCAACTGAGAAAGCGGGCGGGAAATCCCAGATTGGAAAAGAAATTTTTTACGCCGATCCGCGCGGGTTCGGGAACGACCGCCTTGTACCCCTGGGCGACGGGTTTGAGCGCCCAGAAATAGAGTTTGTCGTTGAACTCGTGCATGGCCCGGTTGAACGGCTCCAGGGGGTCGGCAACTACCAGTTTCTCTTCCCGAACCGCGCCGGCGCCATAAGGGTCCGGAATCTCGTCTTCCCGGTATTCTTCCTCCATGGGATTCGTCGCCGAGACGGCGGAAGTCGCCGGAATTGGACCGGCTGCGGAGGCAGGCGGAGACGTCGGGGGCGAAGACGGGGGAGAAGCGGCCCAGGAAGCGCCGCACGCGGCCATCAGAAAAACAACCAGCACGAACAGCTCGATGTAGGATCTCATGTAACCGGCCCCGGGTTTTCGCGCCCGCCGCACCCTGCGCATCGCTGTGCTTGTGCTCCGGCGATGCGGGTGAATGATTTTGATCTCAGTGCGCCTTGACCTTTTTGCGCAGGATCTCCAGCAATTGATCCGGGGTGTTCCTGGCCAGGATGTCGCTGAACTGCGTGCGGTAATTCTGGACCAGACTCACATTTTCCACCACGACATCGTATACCTTCCATTTGCCGTCCTTCAGAATCATCCGGTAGAAAATGGGGATTTCCTTGGAGGACGTCACGATCTTCGACTGAATTTCCGCCTGATTGCCGGAAATCATGTTCTCTTTGTAGAAATCGACTCTTTCGTTCGAGTAGTCCAGAATTTTGTCGATATACGCTTTTTCCAGGATCTGCTCGAAAAGGTTCACGAATTCCGTGCGCTGCGCGGGGTTGAAATGGTTCCAGTTGCGGGCCAGCGTGCGCTTGGAAAACTCGATTTCGTCAAACATGTCCCTGTAGATCACTCGCAGCCTGTCTTTTTTGACTTCCTTGGCGGCCGGGCTTTTCAGACCGGGATCCCGAAGCACCTCAAGCACTCTCTTGACGTAGCCTTCGGCCGTGGTCATCGGCACCCCGGCATAGGCCGGGACGGACAGCAGAAAAATGATCAGCATGCCCCATATGGCCATTCGTTTTCTCATGGATAAAACCTCCTCAAACCGATTCCATTGCCTTATTTTGTCTTGTTTTCCTTGTCCGGTTCTTTTTTCACTTCTCCAAAGGCGTATTTGCTGATGAGCTGCTCGATATCGACGGCCGCCTGCGTATCGCTGATGACCCCGTTGTCGGCCAGCAGCGTGCCGCCGCCGCCCGGGTCGATGCTGAGATACTTGTCGCCGATGAGGCCTTCCGTTTTGATGGAGGCGATGGCGTCGTCGTAGATGTTGACCCCTTTTTTGATCTTCATTTCCACAACCGCCTTCAGGTTTTCCTGGTCGATGGTGACTCGCTCCACCCGTCCGACTTCGAGGCCCAGGATGCTCACTTTGCTGCCGATCCTCAGACCGGTTACGGTTGTGAACTTGGCGATCAATGTGTAGGAGCGATCACCGAACAGATCCACCTTGCCCAGCTTCACCGTCATGTATCCGACGCAGATCAGACCGAGGACAACAAAAATGCCGACGATGGTCTCCATGTTGTATTTTTTCATGCCTTCACTCCCCGGCGGCACATTGGAGCCGCCCGATTTCTTTTTGTTGGGATTTTGCGGAGCCGACAATCGCATCAATGTCGGCCATGGACTGGCCCTGGGCGATTCCGGCCAGGATCGCAAGTCCGGCCGCCTCACCGGCAGGCAGCTTGCATGCGACTTGCGGCATGGCGCGAAGAAACTGCTGCTGAAAATCCTGGACGAAGATCTGCATGATGCTTTCCGTTTCGGCAAGATTCGAATAGGGGATCATCGTGATGATCTCATCGGTGCTGCGGCGGGTGGAAAATCCGCCGATCTTGCCGAAGTGCTTTTCAATGTACAATCCCATCGACCGCAGAACCTCCTGCGCGGCATCATGTCCGACGCGGGTGGTGAAAGCGTCGAGCCCGGTCAGCCTGAAAACGACCAGGCAGTAGGATTCTTCCGCCGCCGTGTTTCTCTTCAACTGGATGTGATTGAGCATCTCGAACTGGCGCTTGGAGTAAAGGCCGGTCAGTTCCATTTGCAGCGCTTCGAGGCTGTTGATGACCTCTTCCTTGAACGGATGGTCGAAATTCTCCAGCTCCGCCGGCGTCCCCTGAAATACGATCTTGTGCTGATAGAGGGAAAGGATGCGGTTCGAGATGAAATAGACATCCGGGATCTCGTGGCTGACGAGCACGGCGGTAAAGTTGAATTTTTTCTGATACTGGGCAATCATGCTCAAGATGGCGTTTTTCCGGACGGGGTCCTGGCCGGAAGTCGGTTCGTCAAACAGAACGATCCTGGGATCGGTGATCAGGGCGCGCGCCAGCGCGGCTCGTTTCTGCATGCCTCCGGAGAGCTCCGACGGAAAACGGTGGGCGGCGTCGGTCAGCTCCGTCTGCTCGATTCTGGCCATCACCCGGCGATCGATTTCCGCTTTCGTCAGACGGGTGGTTTCCTGAAGCGGCATCGCGATATTGTCGTAAACGGTCAGGGAATCGAACAGCGCGTTCCCCTGGAACATGTAGCTGATCTGGGCGAAGGATTCGGCGATTTCCGGCTTCGTCATTTCGTCGATCGGTTTGCCGCGGAACAGAATCGCCCCATCGTCCGGTTTCAGCAGACCGATGATGTGCTTGAGCATCACGCTTTTGCCCGAACCGGACAGGCCGATGATGGTGGTGACCTCTCCCTCGTAGATCCGCAGATTGACGCGGTCCAGCACGGTTCGCCGGCCGAAGCGCTTGGTGACATCCTTGAATTCGATGAGGGGCGTTTCCATGATTCGCTAAATCAAAAGAGAAGTCACCACGTAATCCGAGATCAGAATCAGCACGCAGGAAGTGACGACGGCCGACGTCGTCGCCAGGCCGACGGCCTGAGCGCCGCGGCTGTCCTTGCGCAGGTGCGCGAAATAACCCTGGTAACAGCAGACCGTGGATACGATGATCGCAAAAACGATCGCTTTGACGAAGCCGTTGGTGATGTCGCTCATTGCCACGTAGGCCTGAACGCTGTGCGAGTAGACGCCGGCATTCAAACCCAGCAGCATGACCCCGGAGATGTAGCCGCCGACGATGCCGATCAGGTCGAACAGTGCCGTCAACAGGGGAAAACTGATGATGGCGGCGGTGATTCTGGGGCTGACCAGATACTGGAGCGGGTTGATCCGCATGGTGTGCAGCGCATCGATCTGTTCGCTGATGCGCTGAATGCCGATCTCCGCCGCGATGGCCGAACCGGCCCGCGCCGTGATCATGATGGCCGTCAGCACCGGCCCCATTTCCATGATCAGCGAAAGAGAAACCAGTGAACCGACAGCGCCCTGCGCCCCGAATTTGACGAGGGCATAGTAGGACTGCAGACCCAGGACCATGCCGGTGAACAGGCTGACCAGCATGATGATGGTCATGGACCTCGCACCGATGTAGTAAACCTGCTTCACGACCTTGGAAAACTGTCTGGGCCGCGGCACATTCCAGAGCGCCGTGAGAAGGAAAATCATTGCCGCGCCCAGAATGTTGACCCGTTCGATGACCGCTTCCCCGATCCGGGCGAACGGCTTAGCCAGGGAAACGCCCGATCCATTTGGTGCTCCGGCTTCCGGACCGTGTTTTTGCTTTTCGGTCAACGCCATGAACGGATATCCCCTTGTCAATTATTCTTGGGATGACATGACCGGCCAGTTTGCACATTTATTGAAATTCGTCAATAGTTTGCTGAAAATGTTTCGGTAAAGTTGTATAGAACCTCGTCATGGGGATTGCGGAGCCGTTCCGCGGCCGGCCGATCGAAGGTTTTTCGGCTTTCCGGAAAAGAGACGACTGAAGGGGAGAAATATTCGATATGTCCGAAGCGAAAACGTTGCGCCTGACTGAAACGGTTCACGGTTCCGGCTGAGCCTGCAAAATCGGTCCGGAGGACCTGAACAAAGCGCTGCAGGCATTGCCGCCGATCTCGCACCCGAATCTCATCGTGGGCATGGAGCACGGGGAGGATGCCGGGGTCTACAAATTGTCCGATGACCTGGCCATCATCCAGACCGTGGATTTTTTCACCCCGATCGTCGACGATCCCTTCACCTTCGGACAGGTGGCGGCCGTCAACGCCCTGTCCGATGTGTACGCCATGGGCGGCCGACCGCTCACGGCCATGAACATCATCTGCTTTCCCGTCAGAAAGATGGACCTCTCCATTCTGCAGCAGGTCCTTCTGGGCGGCCTGAACAAGATGCAGGAGGCCGGCGTTGTCCTTGTGGGCGGGCACAGTGTGGAGGACGACGAACTGAAGTATGGGCTGTCCGTGACGGGTGTCATTCATCCCGACAGGGTACTGTTGAACCGGGGCGCCCGGCCCGGCGACCGGCTGATCCTCACGAAGCCGCTGGGGACCGGCATTGTGAGCACGGCCGTCAAGGGTGGGGTGGCCGACGACGCACTGCTGGCCGGCGCCGTTGCGTGCATGACGACGCTGAACCGGGCCGCGGCCGAACTGGTGGCGCAGACCCCCGGGATTCACGCCTGCACGGACATCACCGGGTTCGGACTGGTCGGGCACGCCGCTGAAATGATTGAAAACAGCGATGTTTCCATTCGGATCCGGACCGCGGACGTGCCCTTTTTCCCGGGCATCCGCGAGCTGGTGGAGAGCGGCATCGTCCCCGCGGGGCTGTACCGCAACCGGGATTTCCGTGCGGGCATCGTTGATCCGGCCCCCGGATGTCCCTCGTGGCTGGTGGACATCCTTTTCGACCCGCAGACGGCCGGCGGGCTTTTCGTGGCCCTGGCGCCGGAGCGCGCGGACGAACTCGTCCGAACGATGCGGTCCCGCGGCCTCGAGCAGGCCGCCGTCGTCGGGGAGGTTCTGGCCGAGCCGAAAGGCCGCATTCTGCTCGTTTGATCCCGCATGGTATTCAAAAATAATGGTTGTTGAATCGGAAAATGCTTTCTGTTAAATCTTTTCCCATTCTTGCGTGCCGCTGATCGCGCGAAGCGGAAGGACCACCCGTCAATAACGCCATGTCATGAAGCGCATTGAATCGATCCTCGTCAAAAAAGAGGAAACATCACTCAATGTTTTCAAACTGAAGGCCATGGTCAGGGGAAAAGAGGCGCCGGCCATCCTCATGTACGGCAGCCCCGATCCGGACGCCGTGGCGTCGGCGATGGCGCTGGAGGAGATTCTGCGCCGGACATCGGGGATTGCCCGGTGCACCCTGATCTCGACGGAGCCGGTGGCCCGCCAACAGAACCGGGAATTCATCCGGGCCATGCGTCTGGACATCGGGCTCCTGGACAAGAGCGACCTCGATTCGTTCGATCTCATCGCCCTTGTGGACGCCCAGCCCACGTTCTTCGGCCAGTCCCTGGAAAACATCCCCGTCCACCCCCAGATCGTCCTGGACCACCACCCCGCCGCCGGCGTCTGGCACGCTGAACTGGCCGACATCCGGCCGAACTACGGCGCCCTGTCCACCGTCATGATGGAGTATTTGCTGACGGCGAAGGTCAGGATTCCGAGGAAGCTCTACACGGCGCTCTTGTACGGGATCAAGACGGACACCAACAACTTCGAGCGGGATTCCATTCTCGAAGACATCACTGCCTATTACCTGGCCTATTCCCGCGCCAATCGCCAGCTCATCCGGCGCATCGAGCTGAATCAGATCCCCGAGAAGTATTTCAAGTATTTCGACTATGCCTTTCATCACCGGCGCCGCTATCGCGACCGGGCCATGTGCTTTCTCGGCAAGGTGGAAAGCACCGACGCCTGCGTCCAAGTGGCCGATTTCTTCATCCGGATCGCGGAGATTTACTATGTCCTGATCGCCGGCATCGTCCGGGACCGTCTCGTCATCGTTTTGCGCGGGGACGGCTACCGTCAGGACTGCGGGGCCATCGCCATCAAGGCCTTCGGCGGCTACGGGAGCGCGGGGGGGCACAAGAGCGCGGCCCGTGTGGAGATACCGCTGGAGGCCCTGAAAGCGCCCCTGGATGAAGATTTTTCCCAGGAAAACGTGGAGCAGTTCATGATTCAGTGCCTTCGAAGGGCGCGGAAGCGGGCGCGCCCGTCCGAACCGCCCCCGGCGCAGAATTCCTGACCCGCGGCCCTGCCTCGAAGCGAATCCCGCTTGCCCTTGCCGGACATTCCTGAACATTGTCGGCCATGCGAAGAATCGAACGCCCCGGTTGCTCTGAAGAAACGGAAGGGTGTCTGAAATGCAGGAACGCGGAGGCGGGATCCCTTTGAGGGCCCTGCTTCCGCGCTGAAGGGAAAGTTTATGTTTTAATCGTTGCTTTCGGAAGATGTGCCGGACGTATCGGATGCACCGGCGGCGGCATCGACCGGGGGCGAAGCGGCGGACTTTTCTTCCTTGGCCGTCTCGGTTGCCGGCGCCTTCTTTCCGCCGTAATCCGTGACATACCAGCCGGACCCCTTCAAGTGAAAGGTCGTTCTCGAAATCAGCTTCCGGGCAGGCCCCTTGCAGAAACGGCAGGATTTCAGGGCAGGCTCTGTAATCCCTTGAAATACCTCAAATTCCTTGCCGCACTTTTTGCATTTGTACTCGTAAATGGGCATTCCCACACCTCCAAAAAATCGCTTATTGGCACAGATCGCCAATTTGATATCGATTGCTGAAGCACTCCAGGACCAGATTCAACTCCGGATGGGACGCGGGTCCCAGCATCTCCCGGGTGATCTCGTGGACTTTTTCCTCCTCCCGCCGCTTCTCTTCCAGCGGGGCGTCGAAATCGATCGCGCCCTCGTCGAAGCGGATCACGTGCACCAGCTCGTGGGCGGCGATATAAAGCATCAGGGGCCCCAGCTTGATGAACGAGCTGGCCCTTTCCACGGCGTCGAGTATCCGGTTGTCCTGAAGGCAGATCCGGTAAAAATGAAGATCCCTCTCCGGACCGGCCCCGTCCGCCCTCTGGTAGTGGTACTTGCAGAGATGGGCGAAGGCCCGCGCACTCACCTCGTGATGATCGAGATAGGCCAAGGTCTTGACATCATAGCGGTATTCCTTCATCCCTTCCGGGCTGATCCGGTAGTATCGCCCGGCCAGCTTTTCGGCCTGCTGAAAGGCGCTGCCGGCAAGAGACTTCTGCAATGAATTGAAATACATGCCCGGTGACATCGCCCCGTTCCCCCGACCATCGATTACGCTGCGCTAATATATGAATTTTTTTCAATCTGTCAAGCTTTTCCTGAATTGCTGTCAAGAGCAAATAGAGTTGTCCGGTTTTGTAGCACGTGAATTGTCCGCTTTTCTGTTCCGTGCGAAGGGCGACATTTTGGAACAGGAGGGGAGCGGCGGACGTGCGCTTCCTCAGACGATGAGGCGTTATCCACAACTCATCTCCCGCAGCCTATGTGGAGCGAGGCGGGAGGGGGCTGTGGGTAACGCCGTCAAGCCGCTTTTTTTATCTCTTTGAGCTTCCCCCGAGGATCATAATCAGCCAGCTTCCTGGGACCATGAAAGAGGGCTATTGACCCATCCAGATACCGATGAACTTGGACCCTGACCCTGACGTAATGGCAGCGATATTGGTTTTCAGGGATTTGGAGTTTCTTCCCCTCGAAGCTGACGCAGTTGTCGGCGCTGACCGTCCGCTCATCCTGTTCGCAGAGAATGTCATCCAGATGCTCTCCCAGCCAAGGAACAAACGCTGACCCGTCTTCAAGGGCCGGCTGCATGAACTCGGCGTTGAACGCGGGGAGATACTCCTTTGCCAAATAGCGGTTGGCGGCGTCCATGTCCGTGATCCCATGAAAAGCCAGCTCCTTGACAAGCCGGTCCTGGTGAGTCTCAAAAGCCCTTTCGCTACGTCCTCGCGCCTCCGGGGAGTAGGCCGCAATCATCTGAATCCCCAGGTGTTTCATCGCCCGGCCAAACTGGGTCAGCTGCGTCTTGCTGACCTTCCCCCCTTCCTTGGGTGTGTACCAGTAATGACTTCCACGGTCGGTGTACAAAGAACTGAACAACCCCTTTTGAACAATCACCTCCCGCACCCCCTGAAAACTGCTGCTCGTCCCTTCCTCGCCAACAAAGAACATCGAATAATGCTCACTCGTTGCGTCATCCATCGTCACGATTAGATCCCACTGCTTCCCGGAAACCCATTCGTGTCTGCTGCCGTCTTGATGCAGCATCATACCGGGAAAGTGAGCCCGCTCTCTGCGCTTGCGATGAACTCCCCGCTTGGATGACTTCATAACCAATCCCTTTGTCTGGAGCGTGTTCTTCACCCAGGTGTAACTGCGCCCACCCCCATCTCGCCGATACCACCTGTAAAAGTGCTTCACATTCCAGCCCCGGTGACCACGATGATACAGGTCCGTAACCGCCATCACCTCGTCCACAGGCGCACGACGAAATGAAGCCTGCCTCAAACGCTTGTCCGACACACCCGCTATCCCATCCTCCTCGTATCGATCAATGTATCGCCGAAACGTCCGATCGCTTACCCCCAAAACCAGAGCCGCCGTCGCCTGCGTCAACCGACCCTCGTTCCATCCCAAATATACCTCCTCAAATCGCATCTTCCGGTTCTCCTCTAGCCACTCTGTCCGCCTCATCGGTCACCTCCCTAGGCAACCTTATCAAACCGGACAGATCATGTGCTATAAACCGGACATATCATTTGTTACTGACAGCTTTTCCTGAATTGCTTTTTTCGCAATTGCGTTGCGTCTCACGAGCGGGGTGGCCCGGCATCGATCGCCGAATGCATACGGCGGGGAAATCGGACGAAGAGTCGATGTCCGCTCGCTTGACGTTTCCCTTCGCTCCACGGTCTTAAATTCCCGGTCTTTCATCCTCCCGGATCTGATCCTGAGCGGCGGCGCCTGGCCTTATGAATGGTCTCGATGTGCCGGTGAGGGTGTGATTGCCGGTGAAATGCCGGTTTCTGCATCTTTTCCGCCCTTCGGAAATGTGATATTGATGGGCCGCGCCGGCCGATGTCGCCCCGCCGGTTGACGAAAAGAGAAAAAGCGATGATTCGTGACCATCGGCAAGGGAAGGGATGACCTTCCCCTGCTTTCGGCCGACCGCCAAGGCAAAGGAGGCCCGACATGCTCATTCAGCCCTTTTTTGTTTCCGGACTGGCCCATTGCTCGTACCTGCTCGCCGGGTCGAAAAGCTGCGCCGTCATCGATCCGAGGCGGGACGTCCGGGTGTATCTGGATGCGGCGAATTCGCTGGGCGTCCGGATCACGCACATCCTCGAAACCCACCTTCACGCGGATTTTGTCTCCGGTCACATGGACCTGGCCGAAAAGACCGGGGCCGCGATCTATGCCCCCCGCTCCGCCGGGTGCGCCTTCGCGCACACGGGTTTGGCAGACGGCGATGTGTTCCATATCGAAGACATGGATGTCCTGGTTCTGGAGACGCCCGGCCACACACCGGAGCACATCGTTTACGTCGTCGCGGACCGGTCAAGGGGCGAAGATCCGGTGGCCCTCTTCAGCGGCGACACCCTCTTCGTGGGTGATGTGGGAAGGCCGGACCTGTTTCCGGGGATCGCGGAGAAACTGGCGGGGGAACTGCACGACAGCCTCTACCGGAAACTGATGGGCCTGCCCGATTTCTGCGAGGTCTATCCCGCGCACGGGGCCGGCTCCCTCTGCGGAAGAGAGATATCGGCAAAGCGCACGTCCACCATCGGATATGAAAAGCGGCACAACTACGCGCTGCAAATCCCGGACCGGAAGGAGTTCATTCGGCGGCTGACGACCGGGATGCCCGCGGCCCCGGACCACTTCAGCCGCTGCAGCGAGACCAACCGGAAGGGACCTGCCCGGCTTAAAAGCCTTTCCGCCGCCGTGCCCCTCGATCCCCTATCCTTTTCACGCAGGGCCGAGGGCGCCGGTGTGGCCGTGCTCGATATCCGGCCCTATGATGCGTACGGCGGCTTGCATGTCATGGGATCTTTTCACATCGATCTGACCAGCAACTTCAGCACCTTCGCCGGATGGATCCTTCCGCCCGAAGCCGACATCCTGCTGGTCGCCGATCACCGGGACCAGGTTGAAAGGGCCTCGGTTCTTCTCAGACGGGTGGGGCTCGACCGGGTGACGGGCTTTCTGGAAGGGGGCTCGTTTGCCTGGGCCGCCTCCGGATTTCCCCTGGGTCATGTTCCCCAGCTTTCCGTTCAGGATCTGAACGAAAGGATCTGCAGCGGCGAATCGGCCGTCCTTCTGGACGTGCGAACCGTCGGCGAATTCGAGGGGGGCCATATCGAGGGCGCCATCCATATTCCGGTTCCCGACCTCAGGACCCGACATGGGGAACTGGACCCGGAGGCGTCGATCGTCGCCATCTGCAACGTGGGACAGCGGGGGACGCTTGCGGCAAGCCTTCTCAAGCAGCGCGGTTTTCAGCGCGTCTCCAATCTGGCCGGCGGCATGACGGCTTACAATGCCGCCACAGGAGGCGCCGAATGTCCGGTCTGCGCGCTTCCCCACGGACCGGCGCTGTCCGCAGGATCGGGTGGGAGGTGAGGATCACAGCGTGGAATGGCTCATCATGGAAAGGTGGTCGCCTTACGCGGCGGGGGTCGGAATCGGGATACTGAGCTGGCTGACCTTTCTGCTGTCGGACCGGGCCCTCGGCTGCTCCACCGCCTTCGCCCGGACCAGCGGGATGATCGAAAGGCTCTTCCGCGGGGCCAAGGTCCTCGAAAAGCCCTATTACCGGAAATTCGTCCCGGAGATCGACTGGGAATGGATGCTGGTCCTCGGGATGTTCTTCGGCGCCCTCGCCTCCTCGGTCCTGTCCGGCCAGTTTCAGATCCAGTGGGTTCCGGAAAGATGGATGGCGGCTTTCGGCGGTTCGTTCCCCCTTCGCTGGCTGGCCTCGATGGCCGGAGGATTTCTGCTGGGGTTCGGCGCCCGCTGGGCGGGAGGCTGCACCAGCGGCCACGGGATCAGCGGCACCCTGCAACTGGCCGTCGGCAGCTGGATCGCGACCCTCTGCTTCTTTGTCGGCGGCGTTGTGACGGCCCGGCTGATTTTTCAATATTTTCCGAAGTGACGCGGATGATGCCGGGCAGCCTGCACGAAAACAGAAAAATTCAACTGGTCATCGGTTTTGCGGCCGGTTTCTTTTTCGGATTCCTGCTCCAGAAGGGAGGGGTCACCCGCTACGACGTCATCATCGGCCAGCTCCTTCTGAGGGACTTCACGATGGTCAAGGTCATGCTCTCCGCCGTGGTCACCGGCATGATCGGCGTGCACCTGCTGCGCAGTCTCGGCCTGGCTGCCCTGCACCCGAAGGCCGGTTCCTTCGGGTCGGTCGTTCCCGGAGGCCTGATCTTCGGGGCGGGATTCGGCCTGCTGGGCTATTGCCCCGGGACCCTGGCCGGCGCCGCGGGTCAGGGGAGCCTGGACGCCCTGCTTGGAGGGATGGCGGGCGTCCTGATCGGCGCGGGGGTCTTTGCGCAATTCTACCCGAAGCTGGAGCGGGCAATTATCGGAAGGGGTGATTTCGGTGAGATGACCATGCCGCAGTTGCTCCGGGTGAATCCCTGGCGGGTGATTCCGGGGGTCGCGATCGCCATCGTCGCCCTGCTGGTCTGGATGGAAAAATCGGGCTTCTGACCGAAGGGAAGAGGTCGACGTGCGGGAGATCGCTTCCAGGGCTTTGCGCCGAATTTCATGAACACCTGAACGCAATCGCCCGTGAGGCCGCCCGGACGGCCGCCATGACCGTGCGCCGCGCGGTCTTTTGCCGAATGCCGCGCCCCTGCCTCATAACGGGCGCTCCGGCGGCATACGGGAAGGGCGTGGGTCCGGTCTTCTCAGAGGGGTCCCTTCTTGGCGGCGTGCGCCTCCAGGGCATTTTGGATGATGCGGTCGATCAGGTCGGCCTGCGTGATCCCGGCGGCCGCCGCCTGATGGAACAGGACGGTGGAGGGCGTCATCCCCGGCAGGCTGTTGGGCTCGAGCACCGCGATCCGACCGCTTTCGGTGACGAACATGTCGATCCGGGCATAGCCCTTCAGATCGAGCGCCTGAAAACTCCGGACTGCGATGTCCCGGATTTTTTCCAGAGTTTCCTTCGGCAGGCGTGCCGGGGTCTTGTTCTCGCCCTGCCCGTAGAGGAATTTGTCCTCCAGGGACAGGATCGCCGTCGTCGGGATCGTCTCGGAGGGGGTGAGCGCGACGGGATGGTGATTCCCGACGACCCCGCAGGTGACCTCCATGCCGGTCAGAAATTCCTCGACCAGGACGGTGTCATCCCAGGCAAAGGCCCCTTCCAGCGCCTCGGGGATGCCGTCCGCGGAGACGACCTTCCGGACCGCCGTGCTGCACCCTTCCCGGGTGGGCTTGACCACGCAGGGGTAGCCGATCTCCGAGGCGATCTTCTTCAGGATCGCCTCGCGGCTGTCAGGCGTCCATTGTCCACTGAAAATCGGCAGCGTGCGGGGCACGTCGATGCCGCTGATGGACAGGATCTTTCGGCCGGTCCACTTGTCCATGCCCAGTGCCGAGGCCAGAACGCCCGAGCCGGTGTAGGGGATTCGTACAAGCTCCAGGAGCCCCTGCATGCAGCCGTCCTCTCCGTATTTGCCGTGCAGCCCCAGGCAAACCACGTCGACCCGGGATTTGATCTGCTCATAGGCGATGGGCGTTGCCTCGTCGGGAAGGTCCTCCTCGATGTCCCGAGTGCTGTTGCGCATCAACAGTTTGATCGGGATTTCCCAGAGGGCCGCCCTGCTGTCCATGAAAATGGCGACCGGATCGTATTTCCGGCGGTCGATCTTGCTGTAGATGTTTCTGCCGCTCTCCAGGGAGACCTCCTTTTCCGATGAGACTCCCCCCATGATGATGCCGACCCGGAGTTTGGCGGCGGGATGATCCGTTGATGAAGCCATGGCTGTTGTTCCTTGGATTTAGAAACCGATGGAAATTCCAACAAAAGGCCCGTTGCAATCCACATCCGCGTAAATGTCGCTGATGTCGTCCAGTTCGAGCTTCATGACGCGATAACCCGCGTGAATGTCGAGAAAAGGGAAGGGGGTCACGGAAATCTCCGCCGAGGCGTCGTAGAACTGGTTGCCGGAGTAGCCGGTCCAGGCGCCGTTCACGCGGGCCTCCAGGATGTTGGCGATCAGCCCGATATGCAGTCCCGCCCCGACCATGGGAAGAACGGCGGTGAACGTCCGTTTCTGCTCGCCCAGTTCCGCGGAGGACATCCTCGTTTCGCCGTCGATGTACCGCACCCTTCCCAGCAGCCCGAAGGAGAAGCCTCCCAGAGCGTTCTCCAGGTTGACAAGGTCGTACCGGTACTCCCCGTCGAACATGTTTATTTTGAAGCTGGAATCGACGACGGAATTCGTTTGATAGGCTTGGCCGTTGAAGGTGATGGGCCGGCTGATGCTCGCGCTCGCCGAATAATCCAGCGGCGTGTACATGACGCTGAAGTGATGGTTTCCGCCTCCGGCATAGACTTCCACGGAATAGGTCAGCTCATCGTCGAGCCCCAGATCGTCTTTCAGGTCTACATTGTCGCCTTTTATTCCGTCTTTGTCCGCACGCATCGTGCCCTCGATTTTGGGCATCCACAGAAATCCCCGCGCGCCGAATTCCACGGCGCCGGCGCTTGCCGACAGCATGGTCACGATCAGAAATCCGGCAAGCGCGGCCAGAACCACCCCGTGCTTTTTTTTCATGAAACCTCCTGAAAACGCCCGCATCCGCGCATCCGCGCATTTTTTAGAATCCGCGGCAACATCGCAAATAATCCCGTCCAGTGCAAGCGAAAATGCATTCCCGTTCCCGCCATGCCCGGCGCTGAATTTCAGAGGGGGCCCTTCTTGTCCCGGTGGATCGCGAGGGCGTTCCGGATCAGGGCGGAGATGATCATCCCGGGCAGGAGGCCGGCGCTGGCAGCCTGCTCGAAGAAAAAGGAGGAGGGTGCCATGCCGGATGAAGAGTTGGGGTCGGTGATCAGGATCCGGCCGTCCTTCAGGCAGAATCCGTCAATGCGGCCGTAGGAGCGGAATCCAAGGGCATGGTAGGCCCGAAGCACGGATTCCCGGATTCGATCCGCCGTTTCGCGGGGGATGTTTTTCGGCGGCGTGAATTTGCGGCATCGTCCGGGCATGTACTTGTCGTCATAGGTGTAGTAGGCGCTCTGCGGGTAGATTTCCGTCAGTTCCAGCACCCGGGCCTCTCCATCGTCCTCCAGGACGATGGCGGAAAATTCGATGCCGTCGAGATACTCCTCCACCAGGGCGGCGTTGTCCCATTGGAGGGCGGCGTCGATGCCCGCCGCGAGGCCGGCCGGATCGTCCACACGGGTGACGCCGACGCTCGATCCTTCGCGGGTCGGTTTCGTGAAGAAGGGGAAGGAAAACCGCTCCAGGATCTCCTTTTGGACGGCCTCCCGCCTTTCCCGCCAGTCCCATGCGGTAACGACCATGCTGCGCGGCACATCGATTCCCTCCGACATCAGGACTTTCTGCTGGAGATGCTTGTCCATGCCGAGGGCGGATGCCAGGACGCCGGGGCCGGTGTAGGGGATGTTCAGGAGTTCGAGCAGCCCCTGGATGCAGCCGTCGTCCCCGTACTTTCCGTGCAGGGAGATGAAGGCGAAATCGATTTCCCTTTTCAGGTCCTCGTAGGCGATCCGGCGGGCCTCCCCTTCGAGGTGGTCGGAGATGTCCAGGGTCGTGTTCTGGGAGATGAGCTGCCACGGAATGACCCACAGCCTCCCCTCGGCGTCCATGAAGATGGGAACGGCCCCATACAGCTCGGGGTCGAGGTTGTCGTGAACGTTCCTTCCGCTGTTGAGGGAGACCTCACGTTCCGAAGACATCCCCCCCAGAATGATCCCGATGCGCAGTTTTTTCATCGTCTCTTCCCGGAGTCGCGCCGCCGCGGGCATCGCGCCCGGATCGCGTCCGGTCGGCTGCACGTTCGGCTGAGGCGCCCCTTCCAATTATTTTTTTACGGTTCGTGCCGCATTTCATACTTTACAACGGCTTTACCGTCGAGGAAATGTTTTGCCGTATATCACAGTCGGCGGGCGGTGGGAAGACCGTGCAAGTAGGGCGGGCCGGAGACGGCCTGAAGGTCCGGGCCGCGGCCGGCGGACCGTCGAACGCATGACCGGTGACGGGGCTGCGGCTACGCCCAGATAAATGTGACGCCGCTGGTGGGAAAGATCCACTCGTCGTCGCTGATCCGGAGTGTGATGGACCGGTCCTTCACTCGGGTGATCACCGGTGAGGGGTTCCTCCCGGCGAAGAAGCTGATCTCCCGGACATTCCGGACGCGCGCCCCCTCGTAGTTGAAGCGGATGTCCAGCCCCCGCGTGGGGTAGACCAGATAAACGGAGAACAGGTTGTTGCGCTTCGATTTCTTGGTCACGATTTCGATTGCAATCCTGGCCTGGCGGTTGACTTTTTTCTTCAGATCCTCGCCGCCGCACCAGACCTCGTAGCCCCGGTCCGTGATTTCCGTCCGAATGATGGGGACCGGATCATCGTCGATACAGACGCGGCTCACCCGGAAATCCTTTTCCGTGATCGCCTCGTCGCGTTGGCCGAGCAGCCAGCGGTACTCGCACCGCTTATCGTCGAACAGCGAGGCGAGCTGCTCGTTATTCATGGCGCAGCCGATCATGAAGACGGGATGGCTGAGGGCCTTGGTGTATTCGATGCGCGTGGTGACCTTGAAATCATCTCCGGACGGGCGATCGGAGGCCATTTCCGCCTCCGTGAATTCCTCGATGTGGATGTCGTAGCGGAAGTTCGTCCGCAGCTCGAGCTGCCGGTCCTCCTTGCCGAACAGGGTTTCGAACATCTCGTAGTAGATGGCGTCGCCCAGCTCCTCGCTGCGCGCCCGGGTCTGGAGGCAATGCCGGAGGATGTTGTCGATGCGGGCAAGGGATTTTTCCTCGTCGGGGATGAAGACCCTCCGGAGGCGGGGAGCCACGGTGTCCGTTTTGCCCTTCTGCAGGAAGACCCGCGGCGCCCGCTTGCCCAGGGCGCACAGGATCTCGTAGCTGATGGTCCGGATGCGGTTCGCGATCTCGTTGGCGGTGATCGCTTCGCTTCCCTGCCGGCCGAGGATCACCACCTCGTCCCCCACTTGGCAGTCCTGAATGTGGCTGACATTGACGGTGCACATGTCCATGGAAACCCGCCCGACGATGGCGGCCCGCTTTCCCTGAATGAGCACCTCGCCCTGGTTCGACAGGAGCACGTCGTAGCCGTCCCCGTAGCCGACGGGGATCGTCGCGATCCGGGTGGGCTTGTGGGTCATATAGGTCCGGTTGTAGCCGATGCTGTAGCCTTCCGGAAACTCTTTGATGAGCACGATCCGGGTCTTGAAGCTCATGACCGGGGCGAGGCTCGCCTTTCCTGCGGTGTCGGGCGAGGGGTAGATGCCGTAGGACATGATGCCCGGCCGGACCATGTCCAGGTGGAACCCGGGGTAATTGAGGATGCCCCCGCTGTTGCACATGTGCCGGACGGGAATCCGGACCCGGTGGGCCGCCAGCTTGTCCAGCAGATCCTTGAACAGGCGCCACTGCCGGTCGTTGTACTCGATCATCACCTCGCTGGCCGCCAGGTGGGTGAAGATCCCCTCGACAACGACGTTCGGAAATGCGAGGATTTCCCGGATCATGTCGAAGGCCTCGTAATGGATGGTGCCGCCGCGGCCCATCCCGGTGTCCACCTCGATGTGTATGGGGGCCTTGATCCCCGCCTTGCGGAACTGCCTCTGCAGCTCCCGGGCAAAACAGATGTCGGAGACCGACGGTGTCAGGTTGTACTTGATGATCTGGCCGATTTCGTAATCCGGCGAGGGGCTGAGGATGACGATGGGTGCGCTGATGTCGCTGACCCGGAGCTGAACGCCCTCATCCGCGTTGGCGACGCCGAGGCAGGCCGCGCCGTTTTTCAGCGCCACATTGGCGATTTCCATCGCGCCGTGCCCGTAGGCGTCGGCCTTCACCACCTGCATGATGCGCACGGCAGGGCCCACGAGCCGCTTCATCTCATTCCAGTTTTGGGTGAAGTGATCGAGGTCGACTTCCACCCAGCTTCTGTACCGCTGTTCCTCTTTCAACGCCATGTCCCCTGTCCCCGGGCCGCTTCCACACATCCTTCCTGAAACCGCGACGTGCGAATCATACCAGAGGCTTCGGTGTTGTCAAGGCAAAGCTCGGACTTGGTTTGTGGAAACAGCCATTGGAAATTTTCCATTATCCGTCCGATCGTCGCTGTCGAACACCTGCTTCGACCGCCCTCTCTGGCTCCGCTCGCGCTCCGCCGATCAAGGCCGTTCGAGCAGACCCCGCCCCAAGGGGCTGTAACGATCCATCGTTCGCATAAAGAGAGAAAAATCCTTGCTGCTATGACGTTATGGTGTTATAGATACATAACAACATGGGGGGTGATAATATGAAATCAGCAGCAACACGCGCCACCGTATACCTGGACCCGGAATTACATAAAGCTCTTCGCTTAAAGGCAGTTGAAACATCACAGTCTCTATCGAAATTAGTGAATGATGCCATCAAAGAATCTCTGGCGGAAGACGCTGAAGACATTGCAGCTTTTGGGGAAAGAGTTAAAGAGCCCTTAATCAGTTACGAAACAATGATCAAGAGGCTGAAAATCGATGGCAAAATATGAAATCTATTTCAAACAATCCGTCGAAAAAGACTTCCGTGCGATACCCAAAAAAGATTTAAGGAAGATTATCCATTGCATTGAGGCGCTTTCTAAAGATCCGAGACCCCCAGGCCATGAAAAACTAACAGGGCAAGAGAGATACCGTGTTCGACAAGGGCGGTACAGGATTATCTATTCCGTTCAGGAGAAAGAGCTTACAATTTGGATCGTGAAGGTGGGGCATCGAAGAGATGTTTATCGCTGAAGCGAACATGTCAATCCTCGCGACCGCATGTAGCGGCGCGTGATTTTTTCGCTAAATGACTGCCCGGGCGATGCTCTGCCGTTTACAAGAAATCCGTGCTGTCCCGGTGTGAAGCACTCTTCCCGGTGCGAACGGGATTACCCACCTTTACCCTTCATTTTACAATGCTGTTCTGATCCGCGGAAATCTTTCCTGTAAAATATTCATCAATCATTACAAAAACATGAGATTCATTTCCCTGCCGGATGGCCCTTTTGGCACGATTCCTGATTGCAACCGACGCCGAAAAGACTTTTCACAAGGGAGGCATGCAGATGACGGCTTCAAGAAACAGGGTGGCCGCGGTCTTTCCGGGGCAGGGCGCCCAGCGGCCTGGCATGGGGCGGGACTTCCATGACCGCGCCGCCGTCTGCCGGGAGACCTACGAGGAGGCATCGGATGCGCTGGGTTGGGACGTTGCCGCCATGTGCTTCGGGAACGACGAGCGGCTGGACCGAACGGAGTACACGCAGCCCTGCCTGCTGACGACGGAACTGGCAATGTTCCGGGGACTTTGCGAGCTGCATGGGATTCATCCGTCCCTTTACGGGGGTCACAGCCTCGGCGAGTTTACCGCCCTGGTCGCGGCCGGCGTCATTCCCCTTTCCGATGCCGTCCGGATCGTGCAGTCGCGGGGCAGGCTGATGCAGGAGGCGGCCCCGGCCGGCCTGGGCGGAATGGCGGCGGTGATTGCCGACGCGCTGGATGCCGACGACCTCGATCACGCCCTGTCCGATCTTCCCGTCGATATCGCGAATGTCAACTCGCCGAAGCAGATCGTTCTCAGCGGGGCCGCGGAGGCCCTGTCCGAGGCGGCGGTCCGGATCGTCGATGTCCTGGAGGAAGGCAGGCCCTTCCGCTTCGTTCCCCTCAATGTCAGCGCCCCCTTTCACAGCCGGTTCATGCGCTGTGTGGAGGGCGAATTTTCAAGGATCCTCCAGTCCCTGAGCGAACGGATGGACGCGAAAAAAGCCGTCGCGGTCACTTCCAATTTCACCGGCGGATTCCACGAAACGAACCCGGATGATCTGCTGAGCGCCCTCACCTGCCAGATCGGGAGCCGGGTCCGCTGGGTGGACAACATGGAAGCCATCGCCGCGGAGGCCGATCGGATCTACGAAATCGGCCCGGCCCGGCCGCTCCGGGAATTTTTCAAATCGATCGATGTCCACTGCCTGTCCGTGACGACGCTTTCCTCGGCGTCCCGGCTGTTCGGGAGCAATTGAGACATGGACTTCCATCTGAACGATCAGCAGCAGATGTATGTGGACACGGTCCGCCGCTTCGTCCGGACGGAGATCCTGCCGCAGGTCATGGACATGGAACGGAAACACGTTTTCCCCATGCAGATCATCCGCAAGGCCTGGGAGACGGGCATCCTCAATCTCAGCATTCCGGACGCGATCAAGGAGTACGAGATCGACGCCGTATCGTCCGCGCTGATCATCATGGAGCTTTCCTACGGCGATTCGGGGATCGCCACGTCGGCCATGTGCAACGATCTCGCCAACGTGATCATCGCCCGTCATGGGAGCGCCGCACAACAGGAGCGGTTCCTCCGCCCCTTCGTCGAAAGGCCGCTGTTGGCTTCCTTCTGCCTGACCGAACCGGGTGCAGGCTCCGACAACGGCGCCATGATCTCCTGCATGAGCAAGCAGGCGGACGGCTCGTACCGGCTCAACGGAACGAAATGCTTCATCACCAATGCCTCCTACGCATCCCAGTTCACGGTCTTCTGCAAGGTGGGAAAGCCGGGCAGTTCGCTGATGGCCTGCGTCGTCGTTCCCGCCGGGTCCGTTTCCCCGGAAGATATGCAGGGCGATGGAGAAGGGATCCGGGAGATCGACATCGCGGCGGGCGGGAAAATCGTCGTCGCGAAGGCGGAGGACAAGCTCGGGCAGCGCCTGTCCAACACGGCCGGTGTCACCTTCGAGGACGTGGTGATTGCCCCCGACCAGATCATCGGGGACCGGCGTCTGGGATTCCGCTACATCGTCGATGTCCTCGACTACGCCCGGCCCATGGTGGCGGCGATCGGCGTCGGGCTGGCGAGGCGCGCGCTGGATGTCACGCTGGCCTACACCCGGGAGCGCCGCCAATTCAGCCAGCGCATCTGCGACCTTCCAGTGGCGCGGGAATCGCTGGTGGCCATGTGGAAAAAAGTGGAAATGGCGGAGATGGCCCTGCTGAAGTCCGCCTGGAAACTCCAGACGGGGGCGCCGGACGGCGGCCTCTACGCCTCGCTGGCGAAAAATGCCGCAGCGGAGGCGTCCCTCTTCTGCGCGAACGAGGGGCTCCACCTCCACGGCGGCTACGGATTCATGTCGGAATACGAGATTTCGAAGCTGGTCCGGGACGCCCATATCCTCGACATCTACGAGGGCGTCCGGGAGGTCCAGAACATGATCATCGGCCGGGAGCTGGTCTGATGGCGCTTTACCTGCACGGTCTGGGTCACTTCCACCCGGAGAACGTGATCTCCAACCGTTTCCTCGAGGAGCTGGACATCGGCACGACCCAGGAGTGGATCATGGAGCGGGTCGGCATTCAGGAGCGCCGCACGGCCCTTTCCCTGGACTATATTCAGGCGACGCGGAACCGCGATCCGCGGGCGGCGCTGGAGGCGAGCAGCCATACGAACGCGCGGATCGGCGCGGCGGCGGCCCGAATGGCCTTGGATCGGGCGGGGCTCGGTCCGGAGGACATCGGCCTCGTCGTTTCCGGAAGCTCGGCCCCGGACCACGTCACGCCCGCCGAGGCGGCGGTGGTGGCGGCGGAACTGGACATCGAAGCGCCCTGTTTCGACATGAATGCCGCCTGCGCCACCTTTGGCGTGCAGATGCATTTTCTGAGCGGAATGCGGCCGGAAGCGCTTCCGCCTTACGTCCTGGTGGTCAACCCGGAGAGCCTCACCCGCTGCGTCGATTATTCGGACCGGAACACGGCTGTGCTCTTCGGGGACGGCGGCACGGCGGCCGTCGTCTCGGCGGCCGTGCCGTCGCGCATTCATGTTCAGGACTGCCGTTGCGATGCCCGGCCGTCGGCCTGGCGGAAGGCGTCGATTCCCCGTACCGGCTATTTCCGGCAGGAGGGGAACGCCGTCCAGGGGTTTGCAATCCGCCGCATGACGGACACCGTCCGAATGCTTCAGGATTCCCACGGCCGCAACGGCCATCGCTTTCTCTTCGCCGGACACCAGGCGAACCTGGGAATCCTGCAGACGGTCTGCGCGCGGACGGGAATCGCGGAGGATCACCACTGGCACAATGTGGTCCGCTTCGGCAACGCCGGCTGCTCGGGCGCGCCTGCGGCCGTGAGCCAGCGCTGGGGCGATCTGAAGCCGGGCGACCGTCTGGCCATGGCTTTCGTGGGCGCGGGGCTGAGCTGGGCGTCTCTGATGCTGGTAGTCGAGGAATGACGGAAAGATATCGATGATACGCATTTTGCGGGGATGTGAAGCATGAGAATCGGTTACCGGGAATTCCGGGAGAGGAAAAGTTTCGGCCTGGCTGACCTGATCGCCTTTTCCCGCGGCAGCCTGGTGGCGGATCCCCCGGCGGGATTCGAGGCAAGGCTGCCCGCCCCGCCGTTCCTGATGGTGGACCGCATCCTGCGGATCGAGGCCGACGGACGGAGGGGAAAGATCGTGGCGGAGCAGGACATCCGCCTGGACGCCTGGTATTTCCAGTGCCATATGCCCGGGGACCCGGTGCAGCCGGGCTGTTTGTGCGTGGATGCCGTCTGGCAGCTCCTGGGATTTTACGGGACCTGGCGTGGCGGTCTGGGTGCGGGGAGGGCGCTGGGGTGCGACGGGGTGGCCTTTACCGGCCAGATCCGGCCCTACCACCGAGTCGTACGTTTCGAAATCGACATTCGCCGCTTTGCCGTTCTGGCCGATTCGGGAGCCGGCATCGTGATCGGCGACGGCGCGATCTCCGTCGACGGCGAGCCCGTTGCCGAGGTCCGTCAGGCCCGGACAGGCCTGTTCCGGGGAATCGTCTATGGCGGTTACCCCTGGCCGGAAAGCGCCGGGGAAGGGCGCATGCCGGCCGGTTGCACGGCATGAAGGGGGAAGCGATGGCATCATCCGGTCAGCCGGACCAACCCGTTGCGGTTGTAACCGGAGCCGCCACGGGCATCGGGGCCGCCTGCGCCCGAGCGCTGGCGGAGAAGGGCTTTCGGGTCGGCATTCACTATCGGCGCAGCACCGCTGCGGCCGGGGCCCTGATGGCCGAGCTGGGTGAAGCATTCCTGCTCCGCGGGGACTTGTCGCGGGAAGAGGATGTCGATGGCATCGTGGAGCGGATCAAGGACGAGGCGGGGCGGGTGGACGTCCTCGTCAACAATGCGGGCCTGTCGCTCAATGCCGACATCCACGCCATGCGCCTCGAACAGTTCGACGAGCAGCGGGCCCTGACGCGCGGGACCTGGTACCTGACCAAGCGCATCCTGCGGCAGTTCATGATACGACGCAACCGGGGGCGGATCATCAACATCACCAGCGTCGTCGGACACACGGGCAACGGGGGGCAGATCGCCTACACGATGGAGAAGGCCGCCCTGGACGCCTTCACCCGGTCCCTCGCGAAGGAGCTGGCGGGCCGGGACATTCTTGTGAATTCGATTGCGCCCGGCTTCATCGACACGGACATGACGGCGGACCTTCCGGAAGAGGTCCGGGAACGCATCCTCGCCGGCATTCCCATGGGGAGAATGGGCAGGCCGGACGAAGTGGCCGAGGTGGCGGCCTTCCTGGCCAACGGCGGGAGCTACATCACGGGCTCCGTGATCCACGTCAACGGGGGGCTCTATGGCGGCTGACGAACAAATGAAGGCGATCATTCTGAAGGCGATTCCCCAGCAGCCGCCGTTCCGTTTCATCGACGAGTTGCTGGAGCTGGATGACGATCGCAGCATCGGCGCCTACCGGTTCCGGCCGGACGAGTACTTCTACCGGGGGCATTTTCCCGGACGTCCCGTGACGCCCGGCGTCATCCTCATCGAGGCCATGGCCCAGACGAGCATCGTCGCCCACGGGCTGTACCTTTCCATGAAGAAAAGTGGATCGTCTCCGGATGACTTGAAGCGAATCAGCACCCTGTTCACCTGCGCCGAAACGGTGGAATTCACCGGGATCGTGGCGCCGGGCGAGCGGATCGTCTTCCGGGGGGAAAAGGTCTATTTTCGCATGGGGAGCCTGAAGGCAAAAATTGTTGCGGAGCGGGAGACCGGGGAAGTCGTCTGCCGGGGAACGCTGGCCGGCATGGGGGTCCGTTTATGAAAAAGCGAGTCGTGATTACGGGCATGGGGGTGACCGCGCCGAATGCCCACGGGCTGGAGGCCTTTGAGTCGGCCCTGCGCGAGGGCCGGTCGGGGATCCGCTTCATCCCGGAGCTGAAGGAGTTGAATTTCGCCTGCCAGGTGGGCGGCATCCCGCAGGATTTCGAAAGGATCCGCAAGCAGTATTTCGATCATGAAAAGCTGCTGTCGATCAACGACAACATCGGCTATGCCTCCGTCTCGGCCATCGACGCCTGGCGGGATGCCGGCTTCGACATCCCGGATCCCGAAGACGACCGGGTCGACTGGGACACGGGGATCGTGATCGGATCCGGAATCGGCGGCATGGATACGATCGCCCGTTCCGTCGTGCCGATGGTGAACGACGGCAAGGTCCGCAGGCTGGGAAGCCGGATCGTCGAGCAGGTCATGAACAGCGGCACCAGCGCCCGGATCGCCGGGCTGCTGGCACTGGGGAACCAGGTGACTTCCAATTCGTCGGCCTGCAGCACCGGCAACGAGGCCATCATCGAGGCCATGCTGAAGATCCGGACGGGCCGGGCCAGGCGGATGCTGGCTGGAGGCTCGGAAGGGGCCTCGCCCTACATCTGGTCCGGGTTCGACGCGATGCGCGTCATCTGCCGGAAGTTCAACGAAGCGCCGGAGCAGGCCTCCCGGCCCATGAGCGCCACCGCGGGCGGCTTCGTTCCCGGCGCCGGCGGGGCGGTGCTGGTCCTGGAAGATCTGGAGACGGCCAGACGGCGCGGCGCGCGCATCTACGCCGAGGTCCTCGGCGGCGCCCTGAACTGCGGCGGCCAGCGCCGGGGCGGGTCCATGACGGCGCCCAACCCGGACGGCGTCAGCCGCTGCATCCGCGGGGCCATCGCGGACGCGAATGTTTCGCCCCGCGACATCGACGCCATCAACGGCCACCTGACGGCCACCTATGCTGACCCCATGGAAGTCCGGAACTGGTCCGCGACGCTCGGCCTTCCGCCGGAGGATTTTCCCCTGATCAACGCGACGAAATCACTGATCGGACACTGCCTCGGCGCCGCCGGGGCCATCGAAAGCGTCGCCGCCGTCCTGCAGATCCACAGGGGGTTCGTCCATCCCTCGGCAAACTGCGAGGATGTCCACCCCGAACTGGAGCGCTTCGCCGACAAAATCCCCCGAAAGGCCGTGGACGTGCCCGGCCTCAAGATCGTCGCCAAGGCCGGATTCGGATTCGGCGACGTCAACAGTTGCCTGATCTTCCGAAAATGGGAAGAGAATTGAAAGCGCAAACAAAATCAAAGGAGTTTTCATATGGATGAGAAACAGATTTTTGCGGAGATGATCGGCATTCTGAGGGTGTACACGAAGGACGCGACCCTCCTGGACAAAGCCACGCCGGCCACCCACATCCTGGACGATCTCAAGGTCAATTCCGCCCGCCTGGTGGATGTGATCATCAAGTGCGAGGACGTCTTCGGGATCACGATCGAGGACGACGAGGCCGACAAGATCCGCACCATCGGCGATGCCGTTGAACTGGTCAAGAAGAAGCAATGACTTTTCCCGCGGCTTTTCAGATCCGTCTGCAGTCCTTCCTGGGGCTCGCGGTCGCCTGGATCCTGGCGCCGGCCTATTTCCTCCTGATCCGCATCGCGGGCTGGCGCGTCAGGGACCTCGCCGGAACCCGAAAACGATGGGCGGAACTCCGGAAGGGCCATCAGGGGCCCTGGCTGGTCTGCGGCAATCATCTGACCATGGTCGATTCCATGATCATGACCTACTCCATGACGTCCCTGGGAGGGCACCTCACGGCTTACCGGAGTCTGCCCTGGAACCTGCCGGAGCGGACCAACTTCAATCGAAACAAGCTGTTGGCCGCCCTGTGCTATCTGGCGAAGTGCATTCCGGTGAGACGGGGCGGCGCCCGGGAGGAAATGCGCGGCGCCCTCGCGAAATGCGATCATCTGCTGCGCCGGCGGCAGAACCTCATGGTCTTTCCCGAGGGGGGCCGATCCCGGACCGGCCGGGTCAACCGGGAGGATTTCTCTTACGGCGTCGGGCGCTTTCTTCAGGACCACCCGGACTGCCGCGTGGCGTGCGTCTATCTGCGGGGCGACGGGCAGGATGTCTACGGGACGCTGCCCCGGCGGGGCGAATCGTTTTCGGTGATGCTCGAGGAGTTCCGGCCCTGCCGGAACGGGCTGCGGGGGTTGCGGGAACAGCGGGACCTTGCGGGTCAGATCGTTCGGCATCTGGCCGGAATGGAGGAAAGGCACTTTGATCTGCATCGGCAACGATATTGTGGACTTGAACCATCCGGGAAACCGGGGAAAAAGCCGGGACCGGCGCTTCGTTTCCCGTGTCTTCACCCCTGAGGAGCGGGAACGGATCGACGGCGCCGACGCGCCTGATGCGGTGCTCTGGATGCTGTGGGCCGCAAAAGAGGCCGCCTTCAAGGCGGCCGTCAAGCGAAGACAGGGGATCCCTTTCATCCCCCGAATGTATTCGGTCGCTCTTGAAGATCGTTCATATTCCGGTGATTGCGGGCAGGGCAATCCGCATGGCATCTCGATGGCGTCCGGCATCGAGGAAGAGCGGTCCGCTGCACACTGCGGCGTCGTCATGACGCCCGCGGGCCCCGTCGAGCTTTCCTGTTTCCGCTCCGCCGGCCATGTCCACTGTGTCGCGGTCGTGAACGGCGCATACCGCACGGCCCAGCCCGATTCCGGTGTTCGCGCCTTCGTCAGAAAACTGACCGGCCCCGCCGATCCCTCCATTGCGCTTCGCCTGGAGACCATTCACTATCTGGCTTCCGCCTTGAGGATTTCCCCCTATTTCATTCGAATCCGCCGCGAGAAGATGGGTGCCGAATCCGGCCCCCCCAGGATTTTCATGGAAGGGCGGCCCGCGGACATCGACATCAGCCTGAGCCACGACGGCCGGTACATCGCCTTTGCCGTTCACCTGCCGGGCGCAGGGTATGCGTCCGAACGCCGCCAGGCGGTCCCTGCCTGCGCTTTCTGAACCGGGCCGCACCGGTATCCGGGGAAGGGGCGGGCAGCCGTTCCGAAGTCTGCCGGACAAGAGCCTGTTTTCCCTGTTATTCCAGTGATTTTACCGATTTTTTCAGTCGCAAGAAATCTGGCAAGAAATCTAACCTTGACAGGGCTGTGAAATCATGATAACCGCTCGCACGGTTTGCGGTCCCCCCTGTGCATGGGCCGTGCGTAAGGCGCGTCATCCATGTTCTTTAAATTTCGAATCGAATCCGTACAGGAGTGAAAAGGTGTTGAAAGATAACGAGAAAGTCGGCGCGGTAATGGTCGTCGGGTCGGGCATCGCCGGTATTCAGGCGTCCCTGGACCTCGCAAATTCCGGTATGAAAGTGTACCTCGTGGAGAACGGGATCAGCATCGGCGGCGTCATGGCCCAGCTCGACAAGACCTTTCCCACCAATGACTGCTCGGCCTGCATCCTCTCCCCGAAGCTTGTGGAAGTGGGGCGTCATCCCAACGTGGAGATCATGACCCGCCGCACGGTGGAGTCCGTGGAGGGCGAGCCGGGCAGATTCAAGGTCAAGCTGACCCGGGCCCCCCGGTTTGTCGATCTGGACAAGTGCACGGGCTGCGGCGACTGCGCCAATGCCTGCCCCGTGTCCGTCAAGTCGGATTTCAACGAAAACCTGAACGAGCGCAAGGCCACCTACCGCCATTTCCCCCAGGCCATACCCAGCGGTTACGCCATCGACAAACTCGGGACCTCCCCCTGCAAGGCGGCCTGTCCCACCCATATCAGCGTCCAGGGCTATGTGGCCCTCATCTCCGCGGGCAAGTACAAGGAAGCCCTCAAGCTCATCAAACAGGAGAACCCCTTCCCGTCCGTCTGCGGCCGGGTCTGCAACCATCCCTGCGAGGAGGCCTGCATGCGGGGCAAGGTCGAAGCGCCCATCGACATCATGCACCTCAAGCGCTTCGTGGCCGATCTGGACCTGAACGCCGAGACCCGCTACATCCCGGAAGTCAAGGAGAAAAAAGATAAAAAGGTTGCCGTTGTCGGCGCCGGTCCGTCCGGCCTGACGGCCGCCTACTATCTGGCCGCGAACGGATATGGCGTGGATGTCTTTGAAGCCCTGCCCGTGGCCGGCGGCTGGATGGCGGTGGGGATCCCCGAATACCGCCTCCCCAAGGACGTCCTGAAGGCGGAGATCAAGGTGATCGAGGACCTGGGCGTGAAGATTCACCTCAACACCGCTATCGGCAAGGATGTCCCCTTCGAAAAGCTGCGAAAGGACTATGATGCCGTCTTCATCGGCTGCGGGACCATGCTCTCCAGCAAGCTGGACATCCCCGGAGAGGAGATGCAGGGCGTCATTCACGGCGTCGATTACCTGAAGCGCGTCAATCTGGGCGAGAAGGTCTTCCTGGGTGACCGGGTCGCCGTCGTCGGCGGCGGAAACGTGGCCATGGATGCCGTCCGGACGGCCACCCGCACCGGCTCGAAGGAGGTCTTCATCCTCTACCGCCGGTCCCGGAAGGAAATGCCCGCCTCGCCGGAGGAGATCGAAGAGGCCCTGGAGGAGGGGATCAAGATGGAATTCCTGGTGGCGCCGGTCCGCGTCGTCGGCAGGGACGGAAAGGTCACGGGGATCGAATGCCTTCGGATGGAACTGGGCGAGCCCGACGCCTCCGGGCGGCGACGCCCCGTCCCCATCAAGAGTTCCGAATTCATTGTCGAATGCGACGCCGTCATCCCGGCCATCGGCCAGGCGGCGGATCTCGACTTCATTCCCGCGGAAAGCGGCATCGCCATCAACAAGTGGAAGAATTTCGACGTCGATCCCGTCACCTTCGCCACCAACGTCCCCGGCGTCTTTGCCGGCGGCGACGTCGTGACCGGTCCCGCCACCGTGGTAAAGGCGGTAGGCGCCGGAAAGGAAGCGGCGATCTCGATCGACCGTTACCTGCGGGGCGAGGACATCAAGGCGGGCCGGGAGAAGGACTGGACCAAAGGCCTGGCGGACAAGGCGGATACATCCCAGTTCGCGAAAGCGCCCCGGGAAAAGTACCCCCACATGAAACCGGAAGAGCGGAAGTTGTCCTTCCAGGAGGTCGGGATCGGCTTCAGCGAGGACGCGGCCGTCCGGGAGGCCAACCGCTGCCTCTCCTGCGGGATTTGCTCCGAATGCTACCAGTGCGTCGAGGCCTGCATCGCCGGCGCCATCAACCATGACGACACCTACGCGGAAGAGGAGATCGAGGTGGGCGCCATCATCGCGTCGCCCGGATTCGAGGCCTTCGACGCGGGCCTGCGCGGCGAGTACGGCTTCGGCATCTATCCCAACGTGGTGACCAGCATCCAGTTCGAGCGGATCCTCTCGGCTTCGGGCCCCTATTTCGGGCACGTCCAGCGGATCTCGGACGGCAAGGAGCCCCGGAAGATCGCCTTCATCCAGTGTGTGGGATCCCGGGACACCTCCTGCGACAACAGCTGGTGCTCGTCGGTCTGCTGCATGTACGCCACGAAGGAGGCCATCATCGGCAAAGAACACGCCAAGAACCTGGAGCCCACCATCTTCTTCATGGACATTCGGGCGCACGGCAAGGATTTCGACCGCTTCGTCAACCGTGCCAAGGACGAGTACGGCATCCGCTACATCCGCTCCATGCCCTCCACCGTCAAGGAGCTTCAGCAGAGCAAGAACCTGCTGGTCAAGTACGTCCGGGAAGACGGGACCCTCGTGGAAGAGGAATTCGACATGATCGTCCTGTCCGTCGGCCTGACGCCGCCGAAGGAGGCGGCCAAACTGGCCAGGGCCCTGGGCATCGAACTGCAGGAGCACGGGTTCTGCAGGACCTCGCTGGAGAATCCGGTCCAGACCAGCCGGCCGGGCGTCTTCGTCTGCGGCGCCTTCGGCGGCCCCAAGGACATTCCGGAAACGGTCATGGAGGCGAGCGGCGCGGCCGCCTGCGCCCAGGGGCTGCTGGCCTCGCGGCGGGGAACCATGACCTGCGAGGAGGAACTGCCGCTGGAAAACGACATTCGGGGCATCGGCCCGCGGACGGGCGTTTTTGTCTGCCATTGCGGCATCAACATCGGCGGCGTCGTCCGGGTTCCCGAGGTGGTCGAGTACTGCAAGACCCTCCCCAACGTGGTGTATGTGACGGACAACCTCTTCACCTGCTCCCAGGACACGGCCGTGAAAATGGGCGAGGTGATCAAGGAGCAAAACCTGACCCGCGTGGTCGTCGGCTCCTGCTCGCCGCGGACCCACGAAGGGCTCTTCCAGGAAAACTGCGAGAAAGCAGGCCTGAACCGCTATCTCTTCGAGATGGCCAACATCCGCGACCAGAACTCCTGGGTCCACATGCACGAACCGGACGCGGCGACGGAAAAGGCCAAGGACCTGATGCGCATGGCGATCGCCAAGGCCCAGTACCTGAAGCCCCTGAAGCCGGGGCAGCTCAGCGTCAACCATGCCGTGCTGATCATCGGCGGCGGGCTGGCCGGCATCACCGCGGCGCTGGCACTCGCCGATCAGGGATTCGAGTCCCACATCGTGGAGCGGGAGTTCGAGCTGGGCGGCAATTACCGCCACATCCACTACACCCTGGAGGGGCTGGACACGAAAAAACATCTGGCCGGCCTGCTGCAGAAGGTCAAGGACAGCCAGCTCATTCATGTCTACACCGGCGCGAACATCAGGAAGATCGAGGGCTTCATCGGCAATTACAAGACAACGATCGAGCAGAAAAAAGAAGGGGAAACCCAGTTCGAGCACGGTGTCGTCCTGGTGGCCACCGGCGCCTACGAACTGGAGAACAAAGAGTATCTGCAGGGGCAGTCGGAGCAGGTCGTCACGCAGCGCGAACTGGAGAATCTGATCGCCGGGAAAGACGCCAAAGCGGCGGCGGCCAGGAGCGTCGTCATGATCCAGTGCGTCGGGTCGCGGAACCAGGAGCGCCCGTACTGCAGCCGCTACTGCTGCTCCGAGGCGATCAAGAACGCCCTGAAGCTGAAGGAGGCCGACCCCGCGAAGGACATCACGATCCTCTACCGGGATATCCGGACCTTCGGCCTCAAGGAGGATTACTACAAGAAGGCCCGCGAGCTGGACGTCAAGTTCATCCGCTACGATGAGGACCGGAAGCCGGAGGTCCGCCAGGACGGAAAGCAGATCGCCGTGACGGTTTTCGACCCGATCCTGAACGAGAGGGTGGAGCTCAAGACCGATCTGCTGGCCCTCAGCGTCGGGACCGTCCCCAATCCCGGCAACGAGGACATCGGCAAGATGCTCAAGGTGCCCACCAACCAGGACGGTTTCTTCCTCGAGGCCCACGTGAAGCTGCGTCCCGTCGATTTTCAAACGGACGGCGTCTTCATGTGCGGCATGGCCCACGCGCCGAAGCTCAGCGAGGAGGCGATCACGCAGGCCTATGCGGCGGTATCCCGCGCCTGCACGATCCTGACCAAAGATTACATCGAGGCGGAGGGCAAAACCGCCTACGTCAACAAGGAGCGGTGCATGGCCTGCGGGCTCTGCGAAATCAACTGCCCCTTCAGCGCCATTTCGGTGGATTTCAACGAGGGCTGCGCCGTCGTCAACGCGGTGCTCTGCAAGGGATGCGGCGTGTGCACGGCCTCCTGCCGCATGAACGCCGTGGACCTGAACGGCTTCAACAACGAGGAAGTGCTGGCTCAGATATTCAATATGAACTGAAGTGAACGGCTGACAAGGCCGCATTGCCGCTGGAAGGAGAAGGTATGGCTGAAAATCAAGCAAAAGAGGGCTGGGAGCCGAAAATCGCCGCCATTGTCTGCAACTGGTGCACCTATGCCGGGGCCGATCTGGCGGGGATCAGCAGGATTCAGTATCCGCCCAACGTCCGGATCATCCGGGTCCCCTGCACGGGCAGGATCAATCCCTTTTATGTCATGAAGGCCCTTCAGGAAGGCGCCGACGGCGTTCTGGTGTCCGGGTGACACCCGGGTGAATGCCACTATCTGTCTGGAAACTTAGTGGCGCGCCGCAAGTTTGCGACGTTAAAAAGTTTCCTGAACTACATCGGGGTGGAAGGCGACCGAACCATATTCACCTGGATTTCGGCATCCGAAGGAGACCGGTTCGCCCAGGTCATCAAGGGGGTCACGCAGGCGGTCCGGGAAATGGGGCCGGCCAATAAGCTGGTCAAGAGGATTTAGGAAAAATCAAGGAACGAGGAATCGGGAACTGTGGAAAATATCGAAAAGAAACTTCGGGAAGAAGCCAGGAAGCTGCTCATCGAGAAACAGGTGGATGTCGTTGTCGGGTATGAAAAAGGGACCCTGCCGCTGACCGCCACCCCCTGCTTTATCACGAACCCCGACGACGCGGAAAAACTGGTCTGGAACCGGTTCTGCACGCAGAACCTGGCGAAGTTCGTCCACGACCTGGTGATGCAGCACCGGGAGTCGCAGAAGCGGGTCAAGCCGGAGGCCCGGATCAAGAAAGCCTTCGGGATCGTGGCGCGGGGATGCACCTCGCGCTCCATCGTGATTCACCTCGTGGAAAAGCAGTACGACCGGAGCGAGGTCGTGATCCTGGGCGTCCCCTGCACCGGTTACGTGGACCGGAAGAAGCTGGCTGTCCTGCTGAACGGCGAGGAAATTCTGGATGGCGCCGTGGACGGGGACCACCTGACCGTCCGGACGGCCTCGGGCGAGAAGAAGTTCGCCCTGAAGGATGTGCTGGCCGACAACTGTCTGACCTGCCGCTTCAACAATCCCGTGATTTCCGATGTCATGGCGGGCGATCCGGCGCCGGCGATGGATGCCGCTTCGGAATATGCCGAGGTGGAGGCGTTCGAAAAGCTTCCCATCGAGGAGCGCTGGGCCTACTTCACCAAGGAGATGGAGAAGTGCATCCGCTGTGCCGCCTGCCGGAACGCATGCCCCTCCTGCTACTGCCGGATCTGCTTTGCCGAGCAGAGCCAGCCGCAGTGGGTCGGGATCGGTGAGGACCGGTCGGACACCCAGATGTTCCAGCTCATGCGGATGTACCACATGGTGGGCCGATGCGTGGACTGCGGTTCCTGCATCAGCGTCTGCCCGATGGGCGTGGACCTGCGCAAGTTCCTCAAGAAGCTGGACAAGGACGCCTTCGAGTTCTTCGAACACCGGGCCGGCGCCTCACTGGACGTCCCGGCGCCGCTCAGCACCTTCAAGGAGAACGACAAGGAGGACTTCATCTATCATCCCGGCGGGGGCAGTCATTAGGAGTGAATATGCAGACCTTTTTAGAGCAAGTGAACGAGAAGATCAACGGGGTGCCTCTCCAGCGGTGCTACCACTGCCGGAAGTGCACGGCCGGTTGTCCCCTGGCCTTTGCCATGGAATACAACCCCAACAAGGTCATCAAGATGATCCAGATGGGCCGCCGGAACGAGGTCCTGAACAGCGCCACCATCTGGCTCTGCGCCTCCTGCGAGACATGCATCACGCGGTGCCCCAACGAGGTGGACATCGCCCGAATGATGGATGCGCTCCGGCAGATGGCCATCGAGTCCGGCGTGGCCGCGAAGGAAAAGAACATCCTGAAGTTTCACGAGGCCTTCCTGTCCAACATTCGCATGGGCGGCCGGATCAACGAGCCCACCATGATGGTGCAGTACAAGCTCAAATCGGGAGATCTCTTTTCCGACATGGCAATGGGCATCGACATGTTCATGAAGGGCAAGCTGGCGCTGGTCTCGCCCCGAACCAAAAACATCGGCGCCGTCCGCAAGATTTTCGAGAAGACGAAGCAGGCATAGCGTCGCGAACAGACACGAAGGAGGCTATCGTTGAAAGTTTCATATTATCCGGGATGCTCCCTCCACGGCACGGCCAAAGAGTACGACCAGTCGGTCAGGACGGTCAGCCGCGCGCTGGGGATCGAGCTGAAGGAAGTGGATGACTGGTCCTGCTGCGGGGCCACCTCTGCCCACAGCACCAATTTCAAGCTGTCCGTGGCCCTGCCGGCCCGAAACCTGGCAGCGGCGGAAAAGGATGCCATGGATGTGATGGTTCCCTGTGCGGCCTGCTTCAACCGCTTCAAGACGGCGGAGCATCACCTCAAGGCCGACCCGTCCCTGAAGCGCGAGATCGAGGAGATCGTCGGCGGCAAGTACGAGGGCGCGATCTCCATTCGGAATCCCATCGACATCATTTGCAAGGAAATCGGCCTCGACAGGCTGGAAGGCATGGTGAAAAAGAGGCTGACGGGGCTCAAGCCGGTGTCCTACTACGGCTGCCTCCTGCTCCGGCCGCCCGAGGTCTGCAACTTCGACGACTACGAAAACCCGGTGCTTCTGGATCGGATCCTGAACACCCTGGGGGCCGAGGCCAGGATGTGGTCCTACAAGACGGACTGCTGCGGCGGGTCGCTGACGATCAGCCGGACGGACATCGTGGGCAAGATGGTCGACAAGCTGATGACCATGGCCCGTGAAGCCGGCGCCAACTGCGTCGTCACGGCATGCCCGGTGTGCATGGCCAATCTGGACTTGCGGGCAAGCGATTCCGTGCGGCTTCCCGTTTTTTACTTCACCGAGCTGATCGCCCTGGCGCTGGGGCTGCCGGGTCCGGAAGGCTGGTTCAAGCTGCATCACGTCGATCCGCGGCCGCTGATGAAGAGCCTAACACTGATTGGATGAGGGGTCATAGGGAGAACATGGAAACGAGGTTAATCAAGAAGGAAAAGCTGGCCGGCATCATCGGGAAGATCGCCGAAAACCTGCCTGTTTTCGCTCCGGTGAAAGTGGAAGACAATGTGCTCTTCAAGCAACTGGACAAGGGCCAGGCGCCCCTGATCGATTTTGCGAACTCGAAAAACGCCCCGAAGAACTTCTTCTTTCCCCATACGGAACGCATGATGAAATACACCCGGACGGAAAAGGGCATGGTCTTTGACAGTCCGGCCGAGGGCGCGAAGGAAGCGGTCCTCTTCGGCGTCCGGCCCTGCGACGCCCACAGCTATGTCCTTCTGGACATGCTTTTCGATCAGGAGAAGTACCGGGATCCCTTCTATATCGACAGACGGGAGAAAACGACCGTCATCTCCCTGGCCTGCGTCCATCCGCCCTACACGACCTGCTTCTGCACCTCCGTCGACGGAAGCCCCACGGCATCGGAGGGCGCGGACATCCTGCTGACGGAAATCGGGCCGGAGGGCTATCTGGCCGAATTCATCACGGCCAAGGGCGAAAAACTGCTGGCCTATTTTGCCGACGCCCCCCAGGCGGACGACAAGACGCTGGCCGCGAAAAAGGAGATCGCCGCGAAGGCCGCGCAGGAAATCCAGTCCCATATTCCGGCGAAGGCGATCAAACCGATCCTGGATGTCAGCTTCGAGCATCCCTTCTGGAACACCATCCACCAGAAATGCCTCGGCTGCGGGACCTGCACCTTCCTTTGCCCGACCTGCCACTGCTTCGACATCAGCGACGAGGTCAAGGGAAAGGACGGAATCCGCCTGCGGAACTGGGATTCCTGCATGTTTTGGCTTTTCACCAAGGAAACGTCCGGCCACAACCCCCGGCCTTCCCAGAAGGAGCGCTGGCGTCAGCGGGCCATGCACAAGTTCAAGTACTATGTGGACAACTTCAACGCCATCGCCTGCGTGGGGTGCGGCCGGTGCGTCATGTATTGCCCCGTGAACATCGACATCAGAAAGATCGTGGAAGACATTTCGAAATTATAGAGTCGGGAGTGGTCATGCAGAATCCATACATACCGTATCCGGTCGTCGTTGAAAAAATCATCACGGAAGTGGACACGAAGGACATCAAGACCTTCCGTCTCCGGTTCGTCAACCAGGAGGATGAGGGAAAATTCAAGTATATCCCCGGACAGTTCGGCGAGCTTTCCATTTTCGGCAAAGGGGAGTCGCCCATCGGGATCGCCTCCTCGCCGACGCAGCCCGGCTACATCGAGTTCACCGTACAGCGGGCCGGCGTGGTAACGAGCGCCCTGCATGACATGGAGCCGGGAACCCTCATGGGTGTCCGCGGCCCCCTCGGGAATTCCTGGCCCATCGAATACCTGCAGGGCAAAAACATCGTGATCGTGGGCGGCGGCTTCGCCTTCACGACGCTGCGGTCCCTGCTGAACTACATGATTCACGAATCCAACCGTTCCCGCTTCGGCAACATCACGGTCATCTACGGCGCCAGGAACCCGGGGCTTCTGATTTACAAGGACGAACTGGAGGTGTGGGGCAAGCGCTCCGACATCAATCTGAATGTGACTGTCGACAAGGGCGATGCGGGCTGGACGGGCCGGGAGGGGTTTGTCCCCACGGTCTGCAAGGAGGTCGCGCCCAGCTCGGAAAACGCGGTGACGGTGATCTGCGGCCCGCCCATCATGATCCGGTTCACCCTGCCGGTCTTCTTCGACCTGGGTTTCTCGAAGGAGAACATCATCACGTCGCTGGAGATGCGGATGAAATGCGGCATCGGCAAGTGCGGGCGCTGCAACGTGGGCAGCAAGTACGTGTGCAAGGACGGACCGGTCTTTTCCCTGGCGGAGCTGGACAAGCTGACCAAGGAATATTAGCGCATTGGCGGAAGCATCCGCGCCTTGCCGCCTTTCAACCTGCGACGTCGCGGTGTGCGGCCGAGCCGGCCTCGTCTCCCTGATTTGCAGATCCGGCGGAGCGGGACCGATAACCAGCCATGACGAAGGGGAGCCATCCGGCTCCCTCATTTTTTCGTGCGCGGGATGAACGGAACATCTGAATCAATCAGGAGCAGACAGCTTGAATCGAATTGTTGAGAAGACCGATCTGTCGGAGAACGTCGTCCGGATGGTTCTGGAGGCCCCCGCTATCGCCCGCAAGCGGAAGGCGGGACAGTTCGTTGTTTTGATCATGGATGAGAAGGGGGAGCGGATCCCCCTGACGATCGTGGATTCCGATCCCGGGCAGGGGACGATCACCATCATCTTCCAGGTCGTCGGCAAGACGACGTCGGCCATGTCCGCCATGAAGGCGGGCGACGCCTTTCGAGACGTGCAGGGACCTCTGGGCAACCCCACGGACATTCACCGGGTCGGCCAGGTGGTCTGCATCGGCGGCGGCGTGGGGGTCGGGGTCGTCTATCCCCTGGCGGCGGCGCTGAAGCAGGCGGGCAACCGGGTCATTTCCATCATCGGCGCCCGGACGAAGGCGCTGCTCATCCTGGAGGAGGAGATGAAAGGGGTCAGCGACCGGCTCATCGTCGCCACGGACGACGGCAGCTACGGCTTTCACGGCTTCGTCAGCACGGTCCTGCAGGACCTGATCGATGCGGGCGAGCGGATCGACGAGGTTTTTGCCATCGGTCCGGTCCCCATGATGAAGGTCATCGCCGACCTGACCCGGCCCCACGGGATCAGGACCATCGTCAGCCTGAATCCGATCATGGTGGACGCGACGGGCATGTGCGGCGCCTGCCGGGTCTCCGTCGGCGGGAAAACGAAGTTCACCTGCGTCGACGGCCCGGAATTCGACGGCCACCAGGTGGATTTCGATCTCCTGGCGAGCCGGCTGCGCATGTATCGCGAACAGGAAGGGGCAGCCTATGAACGGCACCGGTGCGGATGCCATGGAAACTGAGGAAAGAAAGCCGAAGAAGGAAAAGGTCCCCCGCCAGGCGATGCCGGAGCAGGATCCGGCCGTCCGGGTGCGGAATTTCGAGGAGGTTCCCCTCGGATTTTCGGAAGAGACGGCCGTGGCGGAGGCGAACCGCTGCATCCAGTGCAAGAAACCCGGCTGCATCGCCGGCTGCCCGGTCGAAGTGCGCATTCCCGAGTTTATTCATGCGATCGCCGAAAGAAGATTCCTGGAGGCCGCCCGCATCCTGAAGGAGACCAACAGCCTCCCGGCCGTCTGCGGCCGTGTCTGTCCGCAGGAGGAGCAGTGCGAGCAGGTCTGCATCCTCGGCAAGAAAGGCGATCCCGTGGCGATCGGAAGGCTGGAACGATTTGCCGCGGATTATGAACGGATGTCGGGCGAGACGAGCGTCCCGGCGCCCGCGCCGTCAAACGGAAAGAAAATCGCCGTCGTCGGCGCCGGGCCTTCGGGCCTGACCATCGCCGGAGACCTGGTCAAGCTGGGTTATGAAGTGACGGTCTTCGAGGGCCTTCACAGGGCCGGGGGCGTGCTGGTGTACGGCATTCCCGAATTTCGCCTTCCCAAGGCGATCGTCGAGGCGGAGGTGGACTACCTGCAGCGGCTGGGGGTGAAGATCGAGACCAACGCCGTCATCGGCCGGATCGCGACCGTGGACGATCTCTTTGCCGAGGGCTTCAGCGCCGTCTACATCGCCGTCGGCGCCGGCGCCCCGGTTTTCATGAACATTCCCGGGGAGAATCTGAGCGGCATCTACTCGGCCAATGAGTACCTGACGCGCTCCAACCTCATGAAGGCCTATCTTTTCCCCGAGTACGACACGCCCATTGTCCGCGGCAGAAACGTTGCCGTCATCGGCGGCGGCAACGTGGCGATGGACTCGGTGCGCACCGCGCTCCGGCTGGGGGCGGAGAACGCCTACATCCTATACCGCCGTACGGAAGTGGAGATGCCCGCCCGGAAGGAGGAAGTTCACCATGCCCGGGAGGAGGGCGTTCAGTTTCGCCTGCTGACCAACCCGGTCGCTTACATCGGGAACCGGGAAGGCTGGGTCATGGGCGTGCGGTGCATTCGTATGGAGCTTGGCGAGCCCGACGACTCCGGGCGGCGCAGCCCGGTGCCCGTGCCCGGGTCCGAATTCGTGATCGATGTGGACACCGTCGTCGTGGCGGTGGGAACGATGGCCAACCCGATCGTCCCGGCGACGACGCCCGGGCTGGAAACGAACCGCCGCGGCTACATCATCACCCGGGGGGAATCGGGGGAGACAACCCGTCCGGGCGTCTTTGCCGGCGGCGACATCGTGACGGGATCCGCCACGGTGATCCTCGCCATGGGCGCGGGCAAGCAGGCCGCACGGGCGATCCACGCATACCTGTCCGCCGGATAGCGGACAGGGGGCTTTATCAAACGGCAGGGCCCGGCGAACATTCACACCGTTTGCGGAAAGCGTTCCGATCGCGCGGCGCCGGGCGACCGGGGCATCGAAGACGTGCCCGATCGGTCGGCAGTTTCCGTTCCATGCCGCCGCGAATGGCGCAAAAAAAAGGGCCGGCAGAAATCTGCCGGCCCTTTTCGTTGTGCGCCCGGCAGGGCGCACTTACTTGGAGGTGAAAGTCCTCTACTCGCCCGGCAAGGGGAAGAGTTAGCCGAACGGCAAGGGTGTCGCGGGCGACTGCGAATCTGGAGGAAGCCGAAGGCAAAGCGCTGGCCTGACGAACAGGAAGCGGATAAGAGGCGGCACGGCGGGGTAAGGCGGCAACTATCGTCGAAGCCCGAAACTTGCACGGGACGCCGCGACGTATATCCGACAGGTATAAGCGCGAAGGTGGGTGCGTCATACCCGGGGAGATCTGCATGGGTGCCATCGTGCTACCGGTACCGCAAGGTGCCGGGAGGCTCATGCAGAAGTCAGCAGAGGCCATAGTAGGCGCCAGAGCGTGCTCGAAGGGCCGAACATTGAAAGCCGCAAGTAGGCAGTGGGACCACACGGACAGTCGATGAAGACAGAAGCACCACGGCAAGTGGGCACCGACAAGGAGTTGCTGGCGCGGAACGCCGGTATGGCCTTGTCCGGCGTTGAGGCTGACGTGACGACCCGTCTGCGGACGAAAGCGGAGTTGGCGCGGGGGGATGGGCTGATGGAGGCCGTGTGCGAACGCGGCAACCTGACGCTTGCCTATCAGCGGGTGGTTGAGAACCAAGGTGCTGCCGGAGTCGATGGCATCGGCATAGCCGGGTTCAAAGACCACCTCAAGCGAAACTGGCCGACGATCCAGGCCAAGCTGCGGGCAGGGGAGTATATGCCTCTGCCGGTGCGCCGGGTGGATATACCGAAGCCGCAAGGCGGGGTGAGGACACTCGGCATTCCGACGCTGACGGATCGAATGATCCAGCAAGCGTTGCATCAGGTGCTCTCGCCGATCTTCGAGGCCGACTTCTCCGCATCGAGCTATGGTTTTCGACCGGGGAGGAACGCCCATCAGGCGGTCAAGGCGGCCAGGCAGTATGTCGCCGAGGGTCGCAGGTTTGTGGTGGACATGGACTTGGAGAAGTTTTTCGACCGCGTCAACCACGATCTCTTGATGGAGAAGCTCTCGAAGAAGATCGGGGACAGACGAGTACTACGCCTCATCCGCCGGTATCTGGAAGCGGGCATGATGGCAGCGGGGATCGTAACCCCGAGGACGGAGGGCACGCCGCAAGGCGGGCCTCTCAGTCCATTGCTGTCGAACATCCTGTTGACGGTACTGGATCGGGAACTGGAGCGGCGCGGCCATGCTTTCTGCCGGTATGCGGATGACTGCAATATCTATGTCAGAAGCCGACAGGCAGGCAGGCGGGTCATGGCGAGCATTACCCGGTTTCTGGCGGACAAGCTGAAGCTCACGGTCAATTTGGCCAAGAGTGCGGTAGCGCGTCCGTGGGAGAGGAAGTTTCTGGGTTATAGCCTCACAGGGCACAAAGCCCCGAAACTGCGGATTGCGCCGACTAGTCTGAAACGGCTGGCGGATCGCATCCGGCTCATACTCCGAGGGTCGAGAGGGCGAAGTCTGGCCCACACCACTGAGGAACTCAACCCGGTGCTTCGAGGCTGGGCAGCCTATTTTAAGCTGA
>JAXDBM010000050.1:0-8418 GCA_034678725.1 Syntrophales bacterium
GCGTGGTTTCCGTCATCCCGAAGCCCTCGACGATGACGGCGCCCGTGGCCTTTTCGAAGTCATGGATGACCTCCACCGGCAGCGGCGCGCTTCCCGAGAAGGCGCCCTTGATGCAGCTCATGTCCACATCCTTCAGCTTGGGGTGGTTCAGCATGCCGATGTACATGGTGGGCACCAGCGGGGCGAAGGTCGGACGGAAGCTCTTGATCGCTTCGAGCAGCGGCTCCGGCTGCGGCCGCGGAACAAGGACCTGGGACCAGCCCATGTGAATGGACAGGTTCATGGACACGGAAAGGCCGAAGACGTGGAAGTAGGGCAGTGCACCCAGCATGGTTTCCGTCCCGCGGCTGAACTTGGGGAACCAGGCCTCGAGTTGCTGCACCTGCTTGCTCAGATTGGCATGGGTCAGCATGACGCCCTTGGAGACGCCCGTCGTCCCGCCCGTGTACTGGTACATGGCGATGTCGTCGAAGCCGATCTTGACGGAAGGTGGAGTGGGCCCGTACTTCTTCAGGCAATCCAGCCAGCGGTAGACGTTGACGGCGGGTTTGACGTCGCCGAAGGGGTATTTCTTGAGCCAACGGCCGAGGACGCGCTTGACCGGGCTGAGGTAGTCGCCGATGCAGGTCCACACGATCTGTTTGATCTTTGTCCTGGGCCGCAGATCGATCATCCGGTTGGCCAGGGCGTCCAGGCATACCAGGACCTTTGCCCCGGAATCGTTGAACTGGTGCTCCAGTTCGACATCGGAATAGAGGGGGTTGTTCATCACGGTGATACCCCCGATCCGAAGGATGGCGTAATAGGCCGCCACGCAGGGAATGCTGTTGGGCAGCAGGAGCGCGACGGCGTCCCCCTTCTTGACGCCGAAATCGGTCAGGCAGGCGGCGAAGCGGTCCACCATGTCCTTTAAGGCGCCGAAGGGGATGGTTGTCCCCTGGAAGATCAGGGCCGGGTGGTTCGGAAACTGCTTCGCCGACCGGTCCAGGATCGCGGGCAGGCAGATGTCCTCATACTTAACGAACTCCGGAACCCCCTTTTCGTACGACTTCAGCCACGGTTTGTTCAGATAAATGCTCTCTCCCGCCATTGTTTTCGCGCTCCTTTCTTCTTGATGAGGATCTGAATTCTAAAGATGCCGGAGCTTCGCCCCCGCCTCTTTCCTTCGCCAGGATGTGCCCCGCCGGCGATGAAGCGAAAATATGCATGGAGACGCAACAGAGAAGTTTTCGCCCTCGAGGCTTCTTTGAGAAAATTCCGCGTGTCCCGATTCCTTCGAATTTATATATGACAAATGTCGCCGAATTGCCATAAAAAAAGCCCCGGTTGCGTGCCGGGGCTTTTTTCTTTCGTTTGCGGTTTGATCTTTAAGAGGCCGGCTGGGCAGGGTTGGCCAGATCGGCCGGGGCCTCGCAGACCTGCACCGGTTCCTTCTCTTCCTCCAGCCCCATGGACTTCCAGACGATCTCCGCGATGTCCAGAGAGTACATCTTCTCATCCATGCCGTGCGTCTTCAGACCATCGGTCATCATGGTGAGGCAGAAGGGACAGCCCACGGCGATGGCATCCGCCTTGACGTCGACGGCCTGCTTGGCCCGGGCGTCGTTGATCTTCTCGCCGTGCTCTTCCATCCACATCCGCGCGCCGCCGGCGCCGCAGCAGAAGCTCTTGCTCAGGTTCCGCTCCATTTCCACGATCTTCACGCCGGGGACGGCGCCGAGGATCTTCCGCGGCTGCTCGTACACGTTGTTGTAGCGGCCCAGGAAGCAGGAGTCATGATAGGTGAATGTCCCCGCCACGGGCTTCTGGAAGGTGATCTTGCCCTTGGCGATCAGGTCGGCAAGGATCTCCGTGTGGTGATAGACTTCGTAATTGCCGCCGAAGTGGGGATAGTCCTTTTTCAGGGCATTGTAGCCGTGGGGACAGGTGGCGATGATCTTTTTGACGCCGTAGCCGTTCATGGCCTCGATATTCATCTGGGCCAGCGTCTGATAGAGATACTCGTTGCCGCCCCGCATGGCCGAATCGCCGCAGCAGCTCTCCTCCGTTCCGAGAATGCCGAAGCTGACGCCCGCCGCCTGCAGGATCTTGGCGAAGGCCACGGTGACCTTCTTTCCCCGGTCGTCGAACGAGCCGGCGCAGCCCACGTAGAAGAGGTACTCCACGTTGGCGTCTTCCGCCAGGGTTTTGACGCCCAGCTCCTTGGCCCAGTCCGCTCGAAGGTGCGATCCCACGCCCCAGGGGTTGGAGTTGTTTTCCATGTTCCGGTAGGCGAGCTGCAGCTCCGGAGCGAAGTCCGCTTCCGTGAGGACCTTGTACTGCCTCATGTTGATGATCTTGGGCACATGCTCAATCGAGGAGGAGCAGTTTTCCATGCAGTACATGCAGTTCGTGCAGGCCCAGAGCTCGTCGAGATTGATGACCTCGCCCACCATGGCTTTTTCCGGCGGCGGCAGCAGGCCCGCGGGCTTGATCGCCTGGTCCACGGCGGCATCGACCTTGTCGAGCAGCTTCACGATGCCGCTCTTTTCCAGCGGCTTGCCCTCCGCGTCGACCTGGGCGGCCTTCTTGGCGGCAATGGCGAGCGGCGCCTGTTCCAGCCAGTAGGTCTTCATGTCCTGGATCAGCTTCTTCGGGGAAAGCGGCTTACCGGTCAGGTAGGCCGGGCAGCCGTCCTGGCAGCGCCCGCAGCGCGTGCAGGCGTCGGAGTCGAAGACCTGCTTCCAGGTGAACTCTTGGATCTGACCCACGCCGAAGGATTCGGCGTTCTCGAAGTCCCGGATCGGTTCGATCGCGCCCACCGGCTTCATGTTCTGCATGAAATGGTTGGCCGGCGTGGTGATGATGTGCATCAGCCGAGAGTAGGGGATGTAGGCGATGAAGCCCAGTGCGAAGAAGGTGTGGATCCACCAGGTGGCTTTGTGCATGGCCCTGGCCGTGTCCGGATTGACGCCGATGAAGGCTTTCGAGATGGCCCAGCCGGCAAAGGACCAGACCTCCCAGGGGGTCTGCCGCCAGGTGACGCTGATCCGGAGCGCCTCGATGATGAAGCCGGTGATGATGATGCCGGCCAGAAGCAGCAGGACGATGGCATCATCCGGGGTGTTGTCCGGTTCGCCCTTGTAGCCCAGCCGTTCCGGTTTCTGCAGGTAGCGGCGGTCGATGGCCATGAACGTCCCGATCAGCACGGCGAGCCCGAAGAGGTCCATGAGGAACGAGAAGACCAGGTAGAACTTTCCGGTCAGGAAGGGGACCCCCAGGGGTTCGGCCACGTGAAATTCCGTGGCGTCGAAGGCCGCGCCGAAGATCAGGACCGCAAAGCCGAAGAAGATCAGTCCATGCATAATGCCGGGATATAGATCCTTGAAGGTCTTGATCTGGAGCAGGCCGTCCCGCAGGAGCAGCTTGATCCGCTCGTTCCGGTTGTCCCACCGGATTTCGGGCTTTCCGACGGCGGTCCACATCTGCCATCGCCGGTAGATGCCGTAGCCCATGATCGCGAGCGCCACGAAGGTGAACATGAACAGGATCGCCTCAAAATGTTCGGCGTTCCAGAAGACTTCCCTTCCTTCATTGCCGACCGAAAAATGTGACAGTTCCATAAAGCCTCCCTCAAAAAACAGGGGTGACGGTCACCCGCCACCCCCCGTTTCACACATATTTAATTAAGCGAGCAATTTCTTGACTTCGCCGGTCAGCGCGGGGACCACCTTGAAGAGGTCGTCCACGACGCCGTAGTCGGCCTTGGCAAAGATCGGGGCTTCCGCGTCTTTGTTGATCGCGACAATGTACTTGGAAGAGCTCATTCCGGCGAGATGCTGAATGGCGCCGGAAATCCCGCAGGCGATGTACAGGTTCGGGGAAACGACCTTTCCCGTCTGCCCCACCTGGTCGGACTGCGGACGCCAGCCCGCGTCCACCGCCGCTCTCGACGCGCCGACCGCCGCGCCCAGAAGCTTCGCCAACTCCTCCAGGATACCGTATCCCTCGGGGCCTTTCATGCCGCGGCCGCCGGAGACGATGATGTTCGCTTCTGCGACGTCGATCTTGCCGGCCGCTTCCTTCTGCACTTCCAGGACCTTGGTCTTCGCTTCGCCCAGGCCCGGGTCGAACTTGACGACCGCGCCCGCCTTCGCGTTCTCAACGATGGGGAACACGTTCGGCCGAAGCGATGCCATCTGGGGCGTTCCCGACACGACCACCTCGCCGAAGCACTTGCCGGCGTACATGGGCCGGACGGCCAGAAGCTTCCCGTCGGCAATCTTGACATCCGTGCAGTCCGTGGCCATCCCGGTGGCCAGCTTGCCCACCAGGGCGGCGGACAGGTCTTTCCCCTGGGCGGTCGCGCCGAGCAGCAGGATCGCGGGATCGTTCTCCTTTACCGCTTTGGCGACGGCCGTTGCATGGGCGCCTGTCGTATAGGGTTCGAGGGCCGGGTTGTCGGCCACGAATACTTTATCCACACCGTATTTTCCAAGCTCGGCGGCCATGGCTTCCACGCCGGCGCCCAGCAGAACGGCGCCCACCTCATCGCCGAGCTGGTCCGCCAGCTTCCGGGCCGTGCTGGCCAGCTCGAAGCTGACCTTGCGCAGCGCGCCGTCTCTCTGTTCTGCTACAATCCATACACCCTTTGCCATATCTCATATCCTCCGTGATTTTCTGTAGTGTGATGATTAAATGACCTTTGCCTCTTCCCTCAGCAGCTTGGCCAGCTCTGCGGCCTTGCCTTCCGGGGTATCGTCAGCGCAGATAATCTTTCCAGGAGGTCTGGCCGGGGGCGGTGTGAATTTTCCGACTTTTGACTTTGATTCCGCGGCGATGCCCAGGGCGGCCGCGTTTTTCACGTCTACAGGTTTCTTCTTCGCCTTCATGATCCCGGGCAGCGACGCATAGCGGGGCTCGTTCAGGCCCTTGGTCGCCGTGATCACGCAGGGCAGCGAGGTCTCGATCACGAGCTGTGCGCCCTCGATGGGCCGTACGGCCTTCACCTTCGTTCCGTCGATCTCCAGCTTCGTGGCGAAGGTGACGCTGGGGATGCCCAGCAGTTCCGCCAGGATGGAGCCGACCTGGCCGGAGTCGTCGTCGATGGCCCGCTGGCCGCAGAAGACGATGTCATGGGGGATTCCCTTGATGGCGGCCGCCAGTGCGGAGGCCGTGGCGTAGGCATCGGCGCCGGCCAGTGCCGGATCGTCGATCTGGATGCCTTTTTCCGCGCCCATGGCCAGGGCGGTCCGAATGGTTTCCATCGCCCGGGCGGGTCCGACGCTGACGATGGTCACGTCGCCGCCGAGCTTTTCCTTCAGTTTGAGGGCCTCTTCCACGCCGAACTCATCATAGGGGTTCATGACCCACTTGATGCCGCCCTCTTCGATCCCCGACCCGTCTCCCTTGACCTTGATCTGGGCTTCCGTATCCGGTACCTGTTTTACGCATGCAACAATATTCACATCTTCCTCCTTCCCGAATGCACGGCTTGGCGGTGCATCCAGTGTTTTAATGTTGGTTTCTTTTTATTTAAACCCCGGCCTTCACCAGCGAGGGCGAAGGCCGGGGTCTGATAACATGTTACACCCGGTTCTTGACGATGTCGTCGACGACGGAGGGATCGGCCAGCGTCGTGGTGTCCCCCAGGTCGTTGATGTCGCCGGCGGCGACCTTCTTCAGGATCCTCCGCATGATCTTGCCGCTGCGGGTCTTGGGAAGGCCGTCTGCCCACTGGAGTTTCTCCGGGGTCGCGATGGGCCCGATCAGCGTCCGCACATGGGCGACCAGTTCCTTCTTCAGTGCTTCCGATTTCTCCACGCCCGTCTTCAGGGTTACGTAAGCGTAGATGGACTGGCCCTTCAGCTCGTGGGGATATCCGACCACGGCGGCCTCGGCGACTTTCGGGTGGGCGACCAGGGCGCTTTCGACTTCCGCCGTGCCCATGCGGTGACCGGACACGTTGATGACGTCGTCGATGCGGCCGGTGATCTGATAGTAGCCGTCCTTGTCGCGGCGGGCGCCGTCGCCGGCGGTGTAGTAGCCGGGGAACTGCTCGAAGTAGGTCTCCTGGAACCGCTTGGGATCGCCGTAGACGCCCCTCATGAGTCCGGGCCAGGGTTTCTTCATGCAGAGCGCGCCCGAGGCGACGGTTTCCGCGATCTCCTTGCCCTCGTCATTGAGGAGGACCGGCCAGACGCCCGGGAAGGGCACGGTCGCCATGCCCGGTTTGATCGCGATCGCGCCGGGCAGCGGGGTGATCAGGATGCCGCCCGTCTCGGTCTGCCACCAGGTATCCACGATGGGGCATTCGCCGCGGCCGATCACGTTGTAGTACCAGTTCCAGGCCTCGGGGTTGATGGGCTCGCCGACGGTGCCGAGGATGCGCAGCGAGGAGATGTCGGCCTTCTTGACCCACTCGTTGCCTTCCTTGGCGACGGCGCGGATGGCCGTGGGGGCCGTGTAGAAGATGTTGACCTTGTACTTCTCGACGGTCTTCCAGAAGCGGCTGACGTCGGGGTAGTTCGGGACGCCCTCGAACATGACGGACGTGGCGCCGTTGCACAGCGGCCCGTAGACGATGTAGCTGTGGCCGGTGACCCAGCCGATGTCGGCGGTGCACCAGTAGATGTCGTCCTCATGGTAATCGAAGATCGTTTTGTGGGTGTAGGCCACGAACACGAGGTAGCCGCCGGTGGTGTGGAGCACGCCCTTGGGCTTTCCCGTGGAGCCGGAGGTGTAGAGGATGAAGAGGGGGTCTTCCGCGTCCATCCACTCGGGCGGGCAGTCTGCGGAGGCCTTCGCCATTTCCTCGTGCCACCAGAGGTCCTTGCCGGGGTTCCACTTGCACTTGATCTTGTCGCCCACGCGCCGGACGACGATCATCTTCTCCAGGAAGTCGAAGCCCTGAATGGCCGCGTCGGCGCTGTCCTTCTGGGGGACGGCTTTGGCGCCGCGGAAGGTCCCGTCGCAGGTGACCAGCAGCTTGGAGCGGCTGTCCTCAACGCGGTCGCGCAGCGAATCGGAGCTGAAACCGCCGAAGACGATGCTGTGAATGGCGCCGATGCGGGTGCAGGCCAGCATGGAAATGGCGAGTTCGGGGATCATGGGCAGGTAGATCTGGACGCGGTCGCCCTTCTTGATGCCCTGGGCCTTCAGGACGTTGGCGAACTTGCAGACCTCCTCGTGCATCTGCTTGTAGGTGAGCGCGCGGCTCTCCGTGGGCTCGTTTCCCTCCCACTGGATGGCGACCTTGTCGCCCCGGGTCTTCAGGTGACGGTCCAGGCAGTTGTAGGAGACGTTGAGCTTCCCGCCCTCGAAATACTTGAGGTAGATGGGGCCCTTGCGGATATCGAAGTTGTAATCCTCGACCTTGTCCCATTTCTTGAACCACTCCACGTACTCGCTCGCGATGTCGGCCCAGAAGCCGTTCGGGTCCTCGATCGACCGCTTCCAGATCTTGTCGTAAGCCTCCCGGCCGCTGATGTAGGCCATCTTCTTGATCTTTTCCGGTACCGGGTAGACATCTTTCAATTGTACTTTGTCCGCTTCTGCCATGTTTCTTCGTACCTCCCTAAATTATTTGCTTTCGTGATTTTATCTGGAACCTTCTACGATTTTTTCACGCAGAGTCTCTAATGGCGCCTCGGATTCGAAAACGGCTATCGGGAATTGGATTTTCCGGCGGAGCCTTCGGAGAGCCGGGATGCTGAACTTGAAGGCCTGACCGCCATCAGGGTGTGACCGCAGGTCACGACGATAGCGACTCGCAATATATCAATCCGCCAGCCCTGTCAAGAAAAATTTTGGGTTTAATGGCGCGTCTCTTATGGCCTTTTTTGCCCATTTCCCCGTGCCGGAGGCGGTTGAGACCGGGGCCGGCCGGATGTGGTGAAACCGACACAGGGCAGTGGCCCCTGCAGGACGGCCGGGACCGATTTTCCCAAGTGCCTGCGCGGGTGGATGAAGGCATGCAAGTATTTTGAATCACACTGAATATTTGGTGGAAACCCGAAATGTAAACGGGTGATGTGTGGCATGGTATGCCGTTTGCAAATCAATTGCCTGTGAATGTGGCCGGGAATGTGCCGCCCGTGAATGGAAAAATCCACGCGCAAGCGCACAAAAAGAGCCAAAAAAAGCTTGACAGGCCGGAAGGTCCGGTGTTAGCAGAATAATGTGTAAATCTATCGGAAGGGGGGGATGCGCGTCAGGGTCAATCGTCACACGTTTTGGAAAGTTGAAGTCATCTGCAAGGTTGGTCTTCCGAAATGCCCGGGGAGACCGAAATGGAAACCAATCATTTTTTCAGGAGGAAACAATGAGAAAGTTTTGGATCGTATTGATCGCGCTGGGGCTCATCGCAGCCTTCAGCATGCCGGCCTCCGCCGCGGACGTGAAGTTCAGCGGTTCTTATTATGTGCAGGGCTGGTACTC
>JAXDBM010000051.1:0-9454 GCA_034678725.1 Syntrophales bacterium
TTCAGCGGTCGTGTCGAATGAATTCGACTTTTTGCGACCGCCTCACTGAAAGTCATTTTGGCACGTCCCTCTGGGACATCGCCAAACTTCTCTTCGCCTAAAGGCGAGGGGTTTCAACCATCCCCGATAGGTACACTAACGCTTGAAGAATCTGCCCCTGGTGCTCCTTAAAAGACGGGGAAGAAATCCCTGGCCCAAAACACCTTCGCCACTGATAACGAATCCATCGCCCGCTGTTTGAGACTGCTGTTCACGGGTCAAATAATCCCCTTCGTCAATGAGCTGCTTTGTCCTGACCATTGCCGCTGGAACGTCACTGCTCCCGGAAACACCCCCAAGTACGTTACTTGTTACGTTACTTGTAATGGAAGGCGCAACACTTCCTATTGAAGCTTTTGGCCTTTTCATGTTTAGAAGCGCTTTTTCGACAATGGCGCCATAGTTTTTACCGGTCTTTTCTTTTTCATTATTTAGAATATCATGTGCATCCTTAGAAATGACAACCGTGATTGTTTTCTTTCCCTCTTTTTCATTTTTTTCACGCCATCTGCGTATACGCTCTTTCCCGGTTCCCATAAGGCATCCTGAAGTTACCAGTAACGTTATTGTAACAGGTTTTTTGCTTTGATTACCATGGGAAATGCGTTTTTACAAGCTTTTGTTTCTGGAAAGCGGGAGATTCAGCGGCTTGCTTGGGAATGGATCGGATATTGAAAAAATCATAATAAAATATTTATCAAGGACATCGATCTGGACTGTTTCAATGTTTCAAAGGATCTCCGTCACTTTGAATTTGTTTTCGATCCATTCCCCCTTGTGTGTTCTTTCCGTTTTGCCATCCCAGAATATCATTGATCCCCGACCGTGAACGTTATTCTTCTCCCATACCCCTTCGTATCGGGAGCCGTCGCTGAAAAAAAGCTTCCCCATGCCATGCATCAAGTCCTCTTTCCATTGACCGACATACCGCTTGCCGTCTGCAAAGACCATTTCTCCCTTGCCGCTTTTGAGGCCACTGATCCATTGACCCGTGTATTTGCCGCCGTCGGGAAGCGTCTCCGTTCCTTCTCCCTCCGCGTTTCCGTTTCTCCACTCTCCTTCGTACCGATGTCCATCCGGCAGAACCATAGTTCCCAGCATGTGGGGCAGGCCATCCTTCCACTGGCCTTCATACCGCGTGCCATCCGGCCAAGTGAAAGTGCCCATACTGTGAAAATGACCGGCCTTATAGAAGCCACTGTACAATGAGCCGTCCTGATAGGTGCACGTTCCTTCACAGTCCAGATGAAGTTCTCCCCAGTCAAACTCAACAAGCATTCTTCCAATCGAATCCTTGAAGGATCTGTACAAGAGGGAATTTTTTTTCACCATGATGCGCTCCCTATCACCGGACATATTTGCCGTTCTTGAATTCACCCTCGTATCTCTTTCCATTGGCCAGTATCATGATGCCTCTGCCGTGAGGGAGGCCGTTTTCAAGTTGACCGGTGTATTTTCTGCCGTCAACCAGCGTCAAAGTTCCCTGGCCATGGTACTTGTTGTTTCTGAATTTGCCTTCATAGCGGTCACCGTTGGGAAACTCCAACACACCGTTTCCGTTGGACAGACCTTTTTTGAACTGACCCGTGTACTTTCTCTTGTCGCTCAACACCAGGGTTCCCAGACCTTCATACAGGTCCTCTTTCCAGTCACCGACATACTTTCCGCCCTTGGCCATGGTCAAAGTCCCTTTTCCGTCCCGCTTGTCTTCTTTCCACTGTCCCAAGTATGTCGAACCGTCTTGAAATGAACAGATGCCGTGACCATCACGCATTCCCGATTGCCATTCTCCCACGTACTTGCTTCCATCGGGATAGCTCATGATTCCCTGCCCCCAGGGCAGACCGTCGCGCAGTTCGCCCAAGTATTTCCGTCCATCGGAAAATGCATTCGGCATGAGTCCGACAGCGGTTTCCCGGATCGGCGGCGCAACTCTGTCCTCTCTTTTTTTCTCCTTTTCTCCCGTCGGCCAGCTTTCCTCAGGCCTCTCTCCCGATTCCTCCTGATCCCTGAGAATTTCTTTCTCGATTCTCCTTCGCTTATCCTCGCCGGTGTCATGACCGGCTTCCTCTTTGCCTCTCTTGCGGATCTCCTCTTTGGCTCTCAGTTGTTCCTCTCTCGCAGCTTTCTTTCGAGCCCGCTCTTCGGCCCTGACTCTTGCCTGAGCCTCGGCCTTCTCCCGCGCTTCTTCTTTTGCCCTGAGACGCGCTTCCTGCCCCTCTTTCTTCCGGGCTTCCGCTTCAGCCTTGAGCCGCGCCTTTTCTTCTGCCCGCTTTTCTGCTTTCTCCTCGGCCTTGCGTCTGGCCTCTTCCACGGCCCTCTTTCGGGCCTCTTCTTTCGCCCTGAGACGCGCTTCCTGTTCTGCCTTCTTCCGGGCTTCCGCTTCGGCCTTGAGCCGCGCCTTTTCCTCTGCCTTCCTTCGGGCCTCTTCTTCGGCTCTGCGTCGGGCTTCCTCCTCGGCCTTCCTGCGCGCCTCCGCTTCTGCCCGTTGACGCGCCTCCTCGGCCCGCTTCCTGGCCTCCTCTTCCGCCTTCAGCCGGGCTTCTTCCTCGGCCTTTCTGCGTGCTTCCTCAGCCGCCTTTCTTCTCGCTTCCTCCTCCGCTTTGAGACGGGCCTCTTCCTCGACCTTATCCAATGTCTCTATGCCGGCACCTTGACCTGTCGCCTCAGTCTTCGGCTCGCCTTCTTCCCATTCTCCCTCAAATTGATTCCCATCCGCCCACTTAAAAACCCCCCTGCCATGTGGCAGGTTATTTTTCCACTCACCCCTGTAAAAACTCCCATCCGGCCACTTGAAGGTTCCATACCCCTGCAGGCATCCGTGGTACAATTCACCCTCGTAGCGACTTCCATCCGGCCAGACAAACGTCCCCCTGCCACGATCCTCGACCGCCATCCGGGTGATTTGATATTTTTCCTCTTCTGTTTTTCCTTTTGTCAGCATAGAATGTGGGCAGGGTTATGCCTGCAAAAAATTTTTCTGCCGCCCCTGAAACGTTCGATCTTTTGCGGCCTGGCGTCCCGATTTGACAAAAAACCGCTTTCTTGCCGCAGAGTTTAAGAAAAATGTCTCTCCATGTCAAAGAAAAAGAGTGGTATGATTTGAACATCCTTTGTCAATTCCAACATCAACCGACGCATCCTCCCGATTCATTTTTCTTGGATGATGCCGCCCTGATTGCACAGAGCAATTATTCTCCGCGACTCCATTGACATCACGAGCATTCTCCGCTTATAATAAAAAAAGCAACCAACTTATCGAAATAGGCAATTTCCAAAACCACTGATTACCATTTGAATCGAGGTTCAGTCCATGAACGACAAGGGAATCACAAAACGCACGCTCGTGAAGCAGTTGGAAGACCTGTGTGGAATCCTCGAAAAAATGAAAAAATCCGGCACAACCTACAGTCAGCTTTTCGAGGCGGCGCGGATCATCGCCAGCGCCGTGGAAACGAGGGATCCCTGCAAGGTGGGTCATCAATCAAGGGTTGCCGATCTGTCCAGAGCTATCGCGGAAGAGATGAATTTGCCGCTCGACCGGGTCCGCGGCGTTCACATGGCGGGCATCATCCATGACATCGGCACAATCTCCATCCCGGTTTCGCTGATCAACAAGCCGACCAACTACACCGAGAAGGAATTTCATAAGATGGTCAAACATGCCGAGTCCGGGCATGACCTGCTGAAGGATATCGATTTTCCCTGGCCGGTCGCCCGGATCGTCCTGGAGCATCACGAGCGGATGAACGGTTCCGGATACCCGCGGGGATTGAAGGGCGAACGGCTTCTGATGGAGTCGCGGATTCTGGCGGTCGCCGACGTCGTAGACGCGCTTTCCTCCGACCGGCCGCACCGGCCGGCATTGGGCATTGACGCAGCATTATACGACATTTCCGGAAACCGGGGCGTGCTCTTTGATCCGGGCGTGGTGGATGCCTGCATCCGGCTTTTCAGAGAGAAGCACTACAAGATGATCGAGGATTGAAACCCCGGACGCGCACCCGGCCCGTCCGAGACGAACCGCACATTATTTGAAACGGAAACCCCTGTCCCTGAAGAGCGCCACACAGGCATCGACCGCTTCGCCGTCGTAGAGAACATCCCTGTATTGAAGTATTTCCTTCAGCGCCTTCTCGATTCCCAACGCTGACCGGTAGGACCGACGCGAACAGATGGCTTCCACGACGTCGGCAACCGCCAGAATGCGCGCTTCGGGCATGATCGCCTCTCCAGAAAGCCCCCGCGGATAGCCGGAACCGTTCATCCGTTCATGGTGCTGATAGACCATCTGCGCAACCGGATGGGTGAAATCAATATTCTTCAGGATCTCATAGCCGATTTCCGGGTGCGTCTTGACCAGGCTATACTCGGCTGGACTCAGGTGGCGGGGCCTGGTCAGGACTTCCGCCGGGATGGATATTTTGCCCACGTCGTGGATTCTGCCGGCCACACGGATGCCGTCAATGACATCGGCAGGCAGCCGCATTTCCGCTGCAATGGAACGGGCCAGATCGGCCACTCTGTTCTGATGCCCGGCCGTATAGGGATCCCTGGTTTCCACGGCCATGATGATGACGTCAATGACGACCCCTGTCGCCCTTCTCAATTTTTCAAGGCTCTGCGCCAGAGCCTGCTCGGTCATCCGATGCGCGACCGCCAAACGGTCCAGTTCGGCAATCCGGTCCCGCAGTTCGCGAATTTCCCGGATCAGGGAATCTTCCGTCTTTTCCTGACCTTGCATGCCTGCCCTCTCCACTGTGGGCGCCCTGCCGACCCAATCGAATGAGTGATTCATGACGGCGAACCCCTCATGATGATAATATTCTTTCTACCACTTTTCAAATTCTTGGTATAAGGAAATCTCACATCAGACCGTTTCGAGGATCAGGCATGACGGCCGGCAATCCCCACACCTATCTGTTCAAGCCAGGCTTATGGCGGGCCGACGGCGAGTATTTCGACGCGGCAGGCAACGCCTATCCGGTCGAAGGGGAATTCCGCGTCACCCATGCGGATTCGCTCTGGATCAATGAAAGCCGGATGCGAATCGTCGGAAATGAGGACACGGCCTTCAGGAGCGAATACCGGATCACCCCCTTCTGCGAGGAACGGGATTCCACAAGCTGGAACGCCGCCAACGACGCCCTGGGCAAATTGACGGGCCGGCTGGTCCGGGCGGGGGACGCCATTCTGTCTCTCTACCGTTCCGAGGATTCGGAATATGCCGGCACGGAATTCTGGCTTCAGATCAGTGGCATCCTGTATCGAAACTGGGGGACGCTTTTTCGCGGCAGTGACAAGCTGTCGTCATGGATAATCCGGTTAAACCGGGTGTGACGGGAGGCCTGCGATGTTTACGAAGATTCCGCTGTTCTCGGTTCTGTGCCTTTTGCTCCTTTCCGCAAGCGCCTTCCCGGCCGCGTCGCCGGCCTCCGGCGAAGAACCCGGCAGGTGCCTACCGGTTGCCGCTTACCGCGTCAGCGCACCGCTGAACTTCTGCGGAGAAAGCGTGCCCCTCGAAAACCCCGACGTGCGGGAACGGATGGAGCGCGAACTGCTCCTGTCGGCCTGGAACCAGCCGCAGGTCATCCTCTGGATGAAGCGGTCCGGCCGCTACATGCCCACCATCGAAAGAATATTGCGCGAAAGCGGGATGCCCGACGATCTCAAATATGTCGCCATTGCGGAAAGCGCCCTGAAGCCCCATGCAGGCTCCTCGAAAGGGGCGAGAGGGGTGTGGCAGTTCATGGAAGGAACGGGCTTGCGGTATCACCTGAAGGTGGACGACGATTTCGACGAGCGCAGAAGCTTTTATGCCTCCACACGCGCCGCCTTGAAGTATCTGCAGGACCTTTACGCGATGTTCGGATCGTGGACGCTGGCGGCGGCCGCCTACAACATGGGAGAGGCGGGCCTGCAATCGGAAATGATCCTCCAGAAAGTCCACAGCTATTATCTGCTCCATCTTCCCCTTGAAACCCAGCAGTATGTCTTCCGCATTCTTTCCGCCAAGCTGATCCTTTCCGACCCGTCCCGATATGGCTTCCGACTCTCCGTGGAAGACCTCTATTCCCCCCGGGCTGTTGAGCCGGTAACGGTCCACTGCCCGCAGGACACGCCGGTCCAGATCATCGCCGAGGCTGCACAGACCTATTTCAAGGCGATCAAGGATTTGAACCCCGAGATCCGGGGACACTATCTCCCGGCGGGGCGCCACGACCTTTTGATTCCCAGGGGCGCTGCGGGGGGATTCCAGTCCCGCTTCGAGGCGCTCTTCAATCAGTGGCTGTCCGACCGGAAAATGAACACACATGTGGTCAAGAAAGGCGAAAGCCTTGCCGTGATCGCCGAACGTTTCAACGTGCCCATACAGGCCATTGCCGTTTGGAACCGCATATCCACGAAGAAAAAGATTAATCCGGGCGATCGCCTGATCGTCTTCCCCAACGGCATGAGGCCGGCGGAGGGCAAGAACCGCTGACCCGGTCCGGCTTCAGCCGGCGGCATGGAGTTCCGCAAGGAGGAAAGGGCATGAGAATATTCATCACGGGCGGCACGGGATTCGTCGGCACGACATTGACCGAAGTTTTGAGTGCCGGAGGCCATCAGGTGACGGTTCTCGATCGAACGATCAAGAATCCGCAGCGCTTTCCCGGCGTATCCTTCATCGAAACGGACAGCACCCTCCCGGGCGCGTGGCAGGAAAGCGCCGCGGAACACGAGGTCTTCATCAACCTTGCCGGCGTTTCCATCTTCAACCGCTGGAGTGAAAAAATCAAAAAGGACATCCTGAACAGCCGGGTCCTCACGACCCGGAACCTGGTGGATGCCATATCCCGCCGCCGGGGGAGGGAAGCCCGCCTCTTCAGCACGTCCGCGGTCGGTTATTACGGATTTCACGAGGAGGGTTCACTTGCCGAAGATGCGCCCCCCGGATCGGATTTTCTGGCTTCCGTCGCCGTGGCATGGGAAGCGGAGGCCCTTCGCGCCGCATCCTTCGGCGCCCGGGTGACGATCTGCCGATTCGGGATCGTGCTCGGTCGGGCGGGCGGGGCCCTCAAGCAGTTGATCCCCCTGTTTCGAAGCTTCCTTGGAAGTCCCCTGGGAAGCGGCCGGCAGTGGTTCTCCTGGATCCATGAGAGCGACCTGGTCCACATTTTCCTGTTCCTGATGGGACAGGACAAGGCGGAAGGTCCTTTCAACTGCACGGCACCCGAACCGGTGCGGAATGGGGAAATGACCGGAATCCTCGGCAAGGCGCTGGGGGTCCCCACGTTCATGCCGGCCGTTCCTGGTTTCATGCTGAAGCTGATCCTGGGCGAGTTCGGCGACATTCTTCTGCGAGGGCAGAAAGCCGTTCCGCAGCGGCTGCTGGACATGAAATATCCATTCCGCTTCCCGACCCTGCGGGAGGCCCTGCAGGACCTGCTGAAGAAGTGAAAGGCCGGCAGCCATGACCTACCGGATCCGCCCCGAATGCGCCTGTTCGACCGAGGACCGGAGCAAGTGGCTTTGCACGTACTGCCGGACGGAGCTCTTGTGTCAGTGTCCGCTATGTGCTAAGCACATCCCCGAAGAAAAAGCGATTTACTGCCGCGCCTGCGGCTTCAAATTGAGGCAGTCCATCGTTCCCATTCAATCGCTGCCTGACTCCAAATGCGAGGTCCCATGAAAAAAATCAAGAAGGTGCTGATCGCCAACCGGGGCGAGGTCGCGCTTCGGATCATCCGGACGCTGAAGGAACTGGATATCACCGCCATTGCCATTTACGAGAAGTCCGACAGCGACGGATACTATCTCCGTTTCGCCGATGAGACGGTCATGATCGGCAACCAACCCGTGAAAGACTACCTGGATGTCGAAAAGATCATCCGGACGGCCCGCGAATGCAACGCCGACGCCGTCCATCCGGGATACGGTTTCCTCTCGGAGAGCGCTGCGTTTGCCGAAGCCTGTGAGAAGTCCGGCATCCTGTTCATCGGGCCGCCTTCCGGCGTCATGAGAGACCTCGGCAGCAAGGTGATTGCCCGGGAAATCGCCGTCCGCGCCGGCATCCCCACCGTTCCGGGAACGGAAAGCCTGCCGCCAGGACCGGACGGAATCGCCCTGGCTGCCGCCTTTATCGACCGCCACGGCTATCCCGTCATGCTCAAGGCCACGGCCGGCGGCGGCGGGAGGGGCATCCGGAGGCTGTCCGGAAGGGAGGATCTGAAGGAACTGCTGGAGCGCGCCCGCTCCGAAGCCCGGCTGGCCTTCAACGACGATCGCGTGCACATCGAGAAGGCAATCGAACATCCCCGGCACATCGAAATCCAGGTGCTGGCGGACCGCTACGGAAACGTGGTCCATCTGGGCAGCCGCGATTGCTCGATCCAGCGCCGCCACCAGAAGCTGCTGGAGATCGCACCGGCAAACCTTCCCGCCGGCACCGCGGAAGCCATGCACTCGGCAGCCGTCGCGGTCGCCAAAGAGGCGCGCTACGTCAGCGCGGGCACGGTGGAGTTTCTCGTCGATCCACGGACCGGCGAGTTCTGGTTCCTGGAGGTGAACACGCGCCTGCAGGTCGAACATACGGTGACGGAGATGATCACCGGTCTGGACATCGTCCGGCACCAGATTCACATCGCCGAAGGGCGTGCCCTCGACTTCGGACAGGAGCAGATCCGCTTCAACGGCATCGCCATCGAGGTCCGGATCAATGCCGAAGACCCCCACAACAATTTCCTCCCGGAGGGCGGGAAGCACGTCGACATCTACCACTCTCCCGGGGGACCCGGAATCCGCCTGGACGGCATCATCTACCGGGGGTACCGCATCCCCCTGGCCTATGATTCCCTGCTGGTGAAGCTGATCGTCTGGGGATACGAGTGGAACCAGACCGTTCAGCGGCTGAAGCGCGCATTGAAAGACTTCAGCATCGTCGGCCCCAAAACGACGATCCCCCTCTATCTGTCGATTTGCGAAGAAACGCACTTCCAGGAGAGGACATTCGACACCGGCTACCTGGAGACTCACCAGGAAATCTTCAACTACCCGGAGCCGGTCCACTACGTCATCGAAGACACGGTCTACACAGCCCAGGCTGACGAATCCGAGACAGCACCGGAGAAGGCGGCCGGGCCGGTCGGCAAGGAAGAGCTGCTGCTGCTCATGGAGAAGAAGCATCTCACCGCCCACGAAATCGAAATCCTCGCACGGGCGGGCGTCATCCGGTCTCCCATCAAGGGAAAGGTCACGAAAGTCGCCCTGGAAATCGGCGATGTCGTGCTGGTCGGTGACATCCTGATCGACCTGGAAGCCATGAAGATGCACACCCACATCATCGCCGAGGTCGACGGACGGGTCTCCGACGTCCTGGTTGAACCCGGGGACAATGTGGATGTGGGCGACACGCTGCTGCTGATCCAGGCGA